>CAZNOA010000054.1:0-10018 GCA_964574565.1 uncultured Halobellus sp.
GCGTGGTGGCCGCCGAACGGGTCGTTCATGTATTTCGCGCGCGGCATCACCTTCAGCACGGCGCGTTGAATCTTGTTGAGCTGGCGGTCGGGCGCCTGTTCTAAGGCGGCGTTCACCGCCTTCCGGGGGTCGTCACCCCACGCCGACCCCGGAATAGAGACGGCGTCGAGCTCCTGGATCTCACGGAGGGCCTCGTTCCACTGGTCGGGGGTCGGCTGCGGGTGGACGCGGTACATCGCCTCGACGCCCCGGTCCCACATCAGCGTGTGTGTCACCGCCTTGTTCGCCTTCAGCATCGACTCCTCGATGATGGTGTGGGCCCGGTCGCGGCTGGGGTTCAACACGAGCGAGCCGTCCTCCTTCCGCTGTTCGTGCATCTGGTCGGCCAACTCGTAGGCGAGTTCGTTCTCCTCGCTGAGGGGGAGCGAGGGGTCCTCGAGCCGCTCCTCGCACTCCTTGTAGGTGAGCCGCTCGTCGGAGTTGATGACCGACTTGTATATCTGGATGTCCTCGAACGAGAGCGTCTCCTCGTCGATCTCCATCTCGACCGTGTGCGCGAGTCGGTCCTCCTCGGGGACCAACGAGCAGACCGTCTCGGCGAGGACCGGGGGGAGCATGTGGATCGTGTAATCGGGCAAGTAGACCGTGTTGGCCCGCTGGACGGCCTCCTCCCACATCGCGGTGTCCGGCGTGACGTAGTGGGTTACGTCGGCGATGTGGACCCACAGCCGGTAGGCGCCTTCCTCACGCTCGATGGAGATGGCGTCGTCGAAGTCCTGCGCGTCGATCGGGTCCGTCGTCCACGTCGTCAACTCGCGGAGGTCTTTTCGCTCGTCGACCTCCGCTTCGATCTCGTCGTACACGCCTTCCGTCCGCGCCTCGGCCTCGCGGAGGACCTCGTTCGGGAACTCGTCGCGGATCCCGAACTCCTCGAACAGCTCCGCTCGCTTCTCGGCGAGGCGATCGGCCAACGCCTCCGTGATCGTCACGGGGCCTTGGTCCTCGGCGGACCCCTGTTTCGGCTCGTCGTCTGACATACGGTCACCAACGCGGGTCCGTTAGAAAGGCCTGTCGGGGCGGGATCGATCGCTGGCGGGGTCGCTCGCAGACGGAGCCGGTCCGCGTGTAAGACGGGGGCTGATCAACGGTCGCGCTCGGAGCGCCTCGTCGACGCCGCCTCGTCGACCGCGTCGGCGTAGCGGCTGAGAAACTCCTCGCGGGAGAGCCCGTCGGACTCGATAGAGAGGATCAGCGATTCGAGCCCGTCGCGCGGCTGGTGGCAGATATCGTCGTCACAGTCGGTACAGAGGTACTCGAACTCCTTGTCTCGCCGGTTCCAGCGGTCCCCCTCCTTGTCGTACTCGCGGGCGTCCTCGCGGAGCACCGACTCCCCACACGCGATGCAGATCACCGTCCGTCGGTCCCGGCTTTTCCGGGAGCGCCACATATCTGATCTCTCGTCCCCGGAGCACTTAGCGTTTGGTGCGCGGCTGACGCCCGTCGGACGACGCCGTGCCGGCTCGTTCGGGGCTGCGCTCCCGGCTCACTCCGCGAGCTCCGCGAACACCGCGTCGACCATCTCACCGGTGTCGTCGATGATCGCGTCCAGCGCTTCGTCGTCGACGGCGAAGCCGAGGAGGCGGGCGACCTTCATGATCGAGACGTGGTAGACGAGCTGTTCGTTCGGGCCGGTCTCTTGGATGACCATGTTACAGGGGAACAGCGCGCCGATCCGCCCGTCCGTCGCGTCGAGCGCACGGTCCGCCACCGCCGGGTTGCAGGCGCCGAGCACGTAGTACGGGTCGCGGCCGGCCGCGACTTTCTCGTTGAGCAGCTCCGACGGCGAGAACTCCACGGGGACGCCGAACCCGGCGTCGGCACACACCTCGCGGACGCGTTCGATCGCCGATTCGTGATCGGTCGCGAGCGTCACCTGCTTTTCGCCGTACTCATCGGGGTCGAGCTCGTGCGGATCGAACGGGATCGTCATACCAACCATCGGTCGCGTTCACACAAAAGTCCGCGGACCGCTCGACTTACTCCGTCGCGACCGGGCCGCGCCCGACGATCGCCTCGACTTCCGTCACGAACTCGGTGCGACTCTCGAACAGCGGCACCTCGGATTCCGTGAGCACGCCGTCGAGATCTCGGGGTCCGTCCGGCGTTCGAATGACGGCGTCGCCCTCCTGTGCGCGCACGTCGCTGCGTTTCGCGGGCCACGTGAGCCGGGACGCGACGCGGGCGATCGGCTCGCCGGAGACGTCCGGCCCCTCGCCGAGCTCGACGGCCGGTTCGGCGTCCTCGGCTGGTTCGTCGGTATCGCTCATGCCAAGCGGTTCCGCTCCGGCCACACTAATGGTTTCGATGCGAACCGGTCGGTCGCTCGGTCCGACTCTGTGTCGCTCCTGTGACGCGCACACCGGAATAATTTGGTATGAAAACTATACCAGTCGGCAACAAATTCCGCTTGGGGGCAGGCACACGACTCCCGTAGTCGCGCGTCGGACCGTCGACGCGCCGGTTTTGACGGTTTTCCTCGTTTCGACGCTCGGCGTCATCGCCATCCGCGATCCGTCCGGTTCAACCGCTCGCAGCCGTCGTCAGTGACGACCACGAGGTCTTCGATCCGACACCCGAACCGGCCGTCGAGATAGATCCCCGGCTCGACGGAGAACACCATTCCGGGTTCGAGCCGCCGATCGTTGCCCGCGACGATGTACGGCTCCTCGTGGACGTCGAGTCCCACTCCGTGGCCGGTTCGGTGGACGAACGCGTCGCCGTAGCCCGCCTCGTCGATCACGTCGCGGGCGGCCTGATCGATCGACTCTGCCGTCACGCCCGGCTCGACGGCGTCGATCGCGGCGGTCTGCGCCTCCCGTACGATCTCGTGAACGCGCTCGTACTCGGCCGGGGGCTCGCCCGCGAAGACGAGCGTCCGGGTCTGGTCGGACGGGTAGCCGTCGACCCGGGTGCCGAAGTCGAGCACGACCGGCTCTCCGGGCCGGATCTCGCGGTCGCCGTGGCCGTGATGCGGCTTCGCCCCGTTCGGTCCGGCGCCGACGATCGTCTCGAAGGAGACGCCGTCGCCGCCGTGGTCGGCCAGTCGGTCTGCGATCCACCTCGCGAGTTCCCGCTCCGTCATGCCGACGGCGTCCGCGCCGAGCTCGCGCAGGTCGTCCACGGCCGCGTCCGCGGCGCCGGCCGCCGCCCGCATCGCCGACAGCTCGGCCTCGTCTTTCCGGATCCGCAGCGCCGCGAGCGCCTCGCTCGCGAGCCCCCACGTCGCGTTCGGGGCCGCCGCCCGGAGGTCCTGCGCGAACGTCGCCCACATCGTGTCGTCGACGAGGAGGCGACCCTCGCGGAGGCCGCGCTCGGCGAGCAGCTCCCGGGCGGCCGCGGTCGGATCGTCGCCGTCGGCCCACGTCCGTACGTCGGAGACGGTCGTCTCCTCGCGGACCTGTCGCTCGTACAGCGCCGGCACGAACAGGATCGGGTCCGCTTCGCCTCCGTCCGCCGCCGGCAGGACGAGGAAGAAATGCCGCTCGCCGGGCTCTTCGTCGAATCCGGTGAGATACTGGAGGTTTCGGCTCGGGAAACAGATCAGTCCCGCGGCGTCCGCCTCTTCGAGGCACCCCGCCGCGCGCTCGCGCCGGTCCGCGTGGACGTCTCCGATCGCTGGCTCTCCAATCGCGTCGTCGGTCATGGATCCCTTCGGATCGGCGCTCGCTTATAAGTAGGGCTTCGTTGAGCGTCTGGCAAGCGGTGCATAACCATACGTGACGACGTGATACGACTTCGCATGAGCCTCGAAAACACCTCCGCGTTCGATTTCGGCGAGCCGTCGACGTTCGACTGTCCGTCGTGTGACGCGACGGCTCCGTCGACGTCGGTGCCGTACGACGCGCTCGGCTACGCGGCGTGCCCGGCCTGCGGCCACTCGACCCAGCCCGGCCGCGACGAGTAGGGCACGAAACTCGTCCGGACCCGACCGAGCGAACCGCGACGTTTTAGCCGCACCGCCCGCCCGAACGAGTATGGGCTGGTCACTGGGACGTGAGGACGACGTGATTTCCGAGTGGGAACGCTCCGACGGCTACGCGACGGTTCGGGTTCGCGAGCGCGGCGACGGTGGGTTCGTCGTCCGACTCGACGTGATGGAACAGGCCGAAGACGAGTCGGCGTACGAGCGCGAGCGGTTCGACGACCGCGAGGCCGCGTTCGACCGCGCCGCCGCGTGGCGCGCCGCACACGACCTCGACGACTGACCTCGAAACGAACGGGTGCCCCGGCTCTGTTGAACTCCTCGGAGAGTGATATGTACTCGTGGTCGTGCTGAATATAGCGGGCTGTATTCATCAGCCGGGCACACGGAGTGTGGGCGCACACTAGAGTTTATCAACGATGGAATCGTAATCTCATATATGAGTACTGAGAGCGTTGATTCCGAGAGCAAGGTATCAGGGAATCAGGCGAACATTCCCGCTTATATCCGCCGAGAACTCGACATCGACGACGGCGACAAACTGCGCTGGCACATCGAGGACGACGGCACGCTCCGGGTCCACGTCGTCCAGCAACGGACCGGCACGTTCAGTGACTTCGACGGCTACGACGGTGACGAAGAGACGTCGGTTACAGAGGACCATGACGCGTGGGGCGTCGGCGACCAATAAATGCCACGCGCACTGATCGACACGACTGTGCTCTTCGCCGCGACGTACCGGCAGGACAGTGCACACGACGAAGCTCTCCCCATTCTCTCCGGTATCGATACTGCCGACCTCCCAGAAGTTGTGATTCTCGACTACGTGCTCGCGGAGACGCTAAACGGCCTCGTCACCCACGCCGGCCACGACGCCGCTGTTGACTTTCTTGACCGTGTCGAAGGGAACGCGCGAGTCCACATCGAAGTGCTGACAGCGGACGCATTCGCCACGGCGAAAGCACTCTTCGGCCAGTACGAGCGGTTCTCGTTCGTCGATGCCTGTATCGTCGCCTACATGCAAACCGAAGGGCTCGGATACCTCTACGCGTTCGACGACGACTTCGATGCCGCATCGGACGTGTATCGCCTCACCACTGCAACGAACCCCTATCATCCGGAGTGAACTCCTCACGAAGTGACCGACTCGCGCATTGCATTCAGCACTCAGCCCTTGTCAGAGTTGAAGGATTTCAACAGAGCTGCTGACCCCGGATCTGCAAAGCCGCCGCTCGGCCCAATGCTTATCGGAGCCCCTGTCCTCAATCTGGTATGAACTTATTCAGAAAAGCCGGAGAGAAATTCGAAGAGACGAAGCGATCGGTCATGGGAGGCGGGCGATCGACGCACGTCTGCCGGTCCTGCGACGAGCGGGTGGATGACGCGTACGAACACTGTCCCCACTGCGGCGACGGACCGGTCGAACTCGTCGAGTGAGAGCCGTTTAACCGCCTCGTCCGACCATGTCAACGGCTCCCGAGGTCAACGGCTCCCGAGATTGACGCTCTCGTCGAGGAACGCCTGACACTCGACGGTGCGGCCGTCGGGGTCCTCGGCGAAGAACTGATAGATGTCGTACCGCTCGTTCTCGTGCGGCTCCTCGATCGCGTCGGCTGGGACGACCCGACTGAGCCCCGCGTGCGCGCCGTCGACCGCGTCGCGGTCGGGATAGACGAAGGTGAGGATCCCGCAGTCGTCGGTCCGCTCCCGCTCACAGAAGCCGAACAGCAGGTTCTCGTACCCCAGTATCGTGCAGTCGGGCTGTTCGAGCCGCACGTCGGCGCCCATCGTCTCACGGTAGAAGTCGACGACCGCGTCGTGGTTCTCCGTCGCGTAAAAGACGATTCCGGACATACTCGCTCCGTCGAGCCCCGATCACTTCACCGCTTTGTCGTCGCCTGTCCCGACCGCATCACCGCTCGGGGTGGATCCGGCCGTCGAACCCGCCGCGCACGAGCGGCTTCGCCACGTGTCGACGCGCGCTCGGCGGCACCTCGTACCAGCCGGGCTCCAGCGAACGGTCGAGTTCCCGCTCTACTTTCCCCGGTGCGGCGGTGTCGCAGTCGCGGCAGCGGTACCCCTGACCGCGACCCGCAGAGGACATCGACCGGCCGCAGTCGGGACAGATCGGGACGGCGGGCTCCGTCTCGACCAAGCTGCGAACGGCGAACTTCTCCAGTTTCAGCGTTGCGAGGCGACCGCCGTCGATCGCTCGCCGTTCGTGTTCGCCACACGCCGTCACCCGGTCGCCGGGACGGAGCGCCCGCACTCGGTCGCGGAACCGTCCCGTCGGTTTGAAGGCGAGACAGCGGAGGGTGTCACCGCTTTCGCCGTCTTCGCTGCTCTCGCCGCCCTCGTTGCCCTCGCCCGTTCCCGTCTCGACGGCCGCGACGTCGACGTGGACGTGCCCCCCTCGCTTCGTCTCCGGCTCGCTCGCGACGACGCCCGACACGCGGTACCCCGCACCGTCTCTGAGGTCGCCGATCGCTCCGGGTGCGAGGTGAGCGTCGGTGCCCTGATTCGTGAGATACGTCGCGGCCCGCTCGACCGGTTCGCTCGCGATCCCATCGGCGACTCGCCGACACGTTGCGGCGTCGTCGCCGCGGATCCCGTGGAGGATCGGACCGGGGGCGTTGGGGACGCAGACGGCCCTGCCCGTCTCCCGATCGACCGTGTCCCAGACGGTCGGGTACCCGTCCTCCGCGGCCGCGAACACGGTGTCGACGTCGACGTCGCGAGGCGTCCCACAGCATTCGAGTTCCCGGTACGAGATCCGCTCGACCGTCCAGTCGTCGAACGCGAGCGGCGCGCCGACCGCCGCGAGCGCGCCGATCCGTCCGCGGCCGCTGACGCGGTCGCCCCCGTCGCTCCCCTCCGTTCCCCCCTCGCCGAACGCGTCGTGGCGGAAGCCGTGCTCCTCGGCGAGCGTCAGCGCCTCGTCGAGCGAGAGCCGGTGTCTGAGCGCTCGGCTGGCGAACTCGCCGACCCCCGCGGGGATCGCTGACGCCGTCGGATCGAACGGGTCGCCGTCGACGTCGAGGGCGGCGACGACGACGCCGGGAGCCGTGCGGGGGTCGTCGGCCGCGGCGAACTCCCGGACGGTCTCCGCCGCGAGCGCGAACGCTTCCCGTTCGTCGACGCCGGAGACGTGGAGCGCGACCGCGGCGTTGCCGCGCGTCTTGTGTTTCACCGCCGGATTGAGCCGGACGAGCAGCCGTCGTCGGACCCGGCCGCCCGCGGCGTCGAGGCGTTCGGCGAGCCGCGCGCCGACGTACGTCGTACACATCCCGCGCTCGCGGGAGTCGGTGTCGTCGACGGCGACGATGGTCATACAGGGCGTTTCACCCTCCGGAACAAACCCGTTTCGACGTCTGGATTCGGGGACACCCTCGGAACGACGGACGGGCCCGGAACGCAGTCCTATATATAATCCCATCGCATGTTCGAATCGGAAAACCGCAAGCATGCGACGACTTTGTCCGTATCTATCTGACACAACGTATATATACGGCGACCCGCTTATTTGAGGTATGTCCCGGACTGCGCTCATCGAGAACATCACCGCGATGCTGGAGGACGCGGGCTTCCTCGTTAGCGACCGGTGTGCGGTCCGGCCGAAGAGCTTCGACGTGGCGGCGAGACGGGACGAGGACCTCCTCCTCCTGAAGATCCTCGGCAACGTCGACGCCCTGGACGCGGAGACCGGCGCGGAGATGCGCCGGCTCGGCGAGTACCTACAGGCGACGCCGATGGTGATCGGGATCCGGACCAGAGACGAGGAGCTGAAGCCGGGCGTCGTCTACTTCAGACACGGCGTCCCAGTGATCAACCCCGACACGGGATACGACCTGTTCGTCGAGGAGATGCCGCCGCTCATCTACGCGGCCCCCGGTGGACTGTACGTCAGCCTCGACGGGGACCTGCTCGCCGACGAGCGCGAGGAGCGCGGCTGGTCGCTCGGCCGGCTCGCGACCGAGCTCGGCGTCTCCCGCCGCACCGTCTCGAAGTACGAAGACGGGATGAACGCCTCCATCGAAGTCGCGATCCAGCTCGAAGAGCTGTTCAGCGAGCCGTTCTCCAGTCCCGTCGACGTCCTCGACGGCGCGAAAGACGTCCGTGACGCCGACCCGACCCCTGCGGCGCCGGAGACCGATCCCGACGACGCACACGTGCTCCACGTCCTCACGAACGCCGGCTTCACCGTTCACCCGACCACGCGGGCCCCGTTCAAAGCCGTCTCGGAGGACGAGGAAAGCAGCGTCACCCGGGTGCTCACCGGTCACTCCCCGTTCACGCCCGCCGCCGAGAAGCGCGCCCGGATCATGTCCTCGATCGGCGAGGTCGCTCAGACCCGTTCCGTCTACTTCACCGAGGAAGAAGAGGGCCGCGAGTCGGTCGACGGCACGGCGCTCGTCTCCTGTGAGGAGCTCGCCGGGATCACCGACCCAGAGGAGATTCGCGACCTGATCCGCGATCGCGCGCGGCCCCCCTCGGAAGCGTAACCGTCGCTACCGCCCGAGGAGGCGACTGAAGAACCCGCCGCTCTTCTCCGCCTCCGGTTTGTCGGCTTCGTCCGTCTCGTCGGGTTCGCCGCTCCCGTCGTCGCTCTCGTCAGTATCGCTCCCGCTTTCGCTTTCGGAGAGGGCCGCGTTCATCGCCCCGGTATCGTCGTCGCGGAACGGGATGCTTCCAGCGAGCTCGTCGTCGATATCGTCGCTCGATCCGCCGGTTTCGCTGCTTTCGCTACTTTCGTCGACTTCGCCGGTTTCGTCGTCGGTCGCGATTCCGTCGGCAGCCTCGGCGTCCGGTTCGGCGGCTTGCGACGCGACCTCGTCGGCGTCTGCGATCGCGTCGTCGTCAGCGACGTCGCCTTCCGCGGGGTCGTCGGCCGCCTCCTCCTCGTCGAATCCGGCGGTCTGATCGTCGTCCGCCTCGACCATCTCTGCTAAGTCGTCGCCGTCGACGTGATCGTCGGCCACGATGATCGCGTCTTCGTCGCCCGGCTCGCCGAGGCCGCCACCTTCGGAATCGGCGACGATGATCTCCTCGTTGGATCCGCTCTCTTTCGCGTCCGAAGCGCCGCTCTCGTCGGTGTCGTCATTCTCTTCGTCGTCTGCGGCCTCCGCGGCGCTCGCCCCGACAGCGAGGCCGACGCCGTCGATCGCTTCTCCGGTCAGCGCCCGCGTCAGATCGCGGTACGCCCGCGTCGCTCGCGAGTCCGGTGCGAACGACGCGAGGGGCGCTGCCGCCTCCGCCGCCCGTAACACGGCGTCGTCTTCGGGGATCCGCCCGAGGACGGTCGCGTCGAGGAGGTCGGCGATTATACCGCCCTCGGAACCGCTCGCCTCGTCCGCGCCGTCGTCGACGCGGGTGATCGCGACGCCGGCGACGCTGCCGCCGAGCCGCTCGGTCAGCTGTCGGGTCTTCTCGGTGTCGCCGAGGGCGCTCCGCTCCGCGGTCGAGACGAGCAGCGTCTCGTCGGCGAGCCCGAGCGGGAGCGTCGAGTCGTGTGACAGCCCCGCGCCCGCGTCGATGAACACGTAGTCGGCGTCTTCGAAGGCGTCCACGACGGCCGTGAGCCCGGACGGATCGGCCGCCGCGTACGCGTCGAGGTCGGTCGCTCCCGGCACGACCCGGAGCCCCGCGGGCCCGTCGTGGACCGCGTCGAGCGGGTCGGCCTGCCCGGCGAGCACGTCGTGGAGGGTCGTCTCCCCGGGCGTCACGCCCAGGCTCCCCGCGAGGTTCGCCATGCCGATATCGGCGTCGATCGCGACCACGTCGGCGCCCGAGTCGGCCAGAATCATCGCGATCGCCGCGGTCGTGGTGGTCTTTCCGACCCCACCTTTCGCCGACGCGACCGCATACACCGTTGCCATACGGTGACCGTTCAGGGACTGCTACTTAAATGTAGGCGGCAGCAGCCGGAATCACCGCCCGATCGAGACGAATGTCGCCGCGAAACCGGCTCGTGGACCCCGCGCACTTTCGCAAACACCTTATACGTCGCTCGTGGAGTTTCAGGCGATTAGTAGCATG
>CAZNOA010000055.1:0-9944 GCA_964574565.1 uncultured Halobellus sp.
GGCGATAACGTCGTCACGATCAAAGCATGACCGGCTCCGGCACGCCCTCTCAAGGGAAAAAGAACAAGACGGTTCACGTGAAGTGTCGCCGCTGTGGCGAGAAATCCTACCACCTCAAGAAGGAGCGGTGCTCCTCCTGCGGCTTCGGGAAGTCGGCGAAGCAGCGCGGCTACTCGTGGCAGTCGAAGAACGGCGACCACTAACGGTTCGGTTTCTCTCTCGTTTCGACCGTCGCCCTGAGCGACCGGTGTACGCGTTCGGTGTCGCGGGAGCTCTCCCGCTCGCGCCCTACGTTCCGCCGAGGTGGGTGCGTTCGGTCTTCGCCGTCGCGTGACCAGAGAGCCCCCGTCGCGTGACCGGGTCCGAGCGTCACTCCACGCGTTCGCGGGCCGCGGCGACGAGCATCGGCAGCATCACCGTCGCGTCGCCGTAGACGGAGGCGTTGCGCGCGTCTTTCTCCAGTTTCCCCCACGACCGCGCTTCGTCTAACGTCGCCCCGGAGAGCCCGCCGGTCGCCTCGGGATCCATCGTGATCTGGACGGCGTAGTCGTACGCCCGCGGCGTGACGAGCATCGTCTGAAGCGTGAAGTTCTTCGGGACGCCGCCGCCGACGAGCAGGCAGCCGGCGTCGTCGGCCTCGAACGCGAGGTCAGTCAGCTCGGTCATGTCGGCGAGCGCGTCGAGCGCGAAATCGGCCGTCTGCGCGTACATCCAGGCCTGCAGCCCCAAGACGGAGTCCTGTACCGCGGGACAGTACACGGGGACGTCACACTCGTAGGCCGCCGCGGCGACCCCGGGCCCTTCGGCGACGTCGTCGCGGTCGTTGACCGCGGCGTTCGCCCGCCCCAGCTCGCGGGTCAGGTCGGCGATCGAGACGGGACCGTCCCCCTCCAACGACGGGAACACTTCCTCGCGCAGGTGTCCCTCGAACGCGGCGAAATGCTCCTGTGGCAGGTAGACGTTATAAATCCGGTCGACGCCCTCGTCGCGGAGCCCTTCGTCGTGTTCCCGGGCGGTCTTCTCCGGGTCGTGCGTCCGACCGTGGTGGTGTTTCCCGCCGATGGCCTCGATGGCGTCGTGCGTGAGGTTCGCGCCCGTCGTCACCAGCGCGTCGACGTACCCGTCGCGGATCAGCTCTGAGACGATCCGGCGCATCCCCGCGGGGACCATCGCGCCCGCGAGCGAGAGGAACACCGTGCAGTCGTCGTTCGAAAACATTTCGGCGAGCACGTCGCCCGCCTCGTTGACCGACGCGGCGCCGATCCCGGCGTCGCCGTACCCCTCGACGAGCTCGCCGACGGTCATTCCGCCCGCGACACGCGTGTGGCCGACCGGGTCCTCGTGGAACTCCTCTCGGTGCGTCTCCGCCCCGTCGTCGTCGTGACTGTCGCTCATGTCGAAAGGTGGGCCGGGCGAGCGTTTGAAACGACCGATCTATCCGCCGCTCACCGGCGGGAACAGCGCGAGCTCGTCGCCTTCCGCGAGCGTCGCGTCGAGTCCGTCGTCGTGGTGGACGCTCCGACCGTTTCGGAGCACGTTGATGTGGTCGGCGACGTCGCCGTTTTCGTCGAGCACCCGGTCGCCGAGGGCCGGATGCGCGTCGAGCAGCGCGTCGAGCGCGTCGCCGACGGTGTCGCCCGGCACGGAGTCCACGGCGACCACTCGCTCGCCGGCAATCTCCGCGAGGTCAGCGAACAGCTTCCACTCCATACGTACGCTCCCGTGCGGACGGCTCAAGAGCGTTGCGTCCCGTCGCCCGATTCGCCGTCGTCTCCGGGTCCAGCCGGGCGGTCCTCGGCCGCCCCGTCTTCGTCCGTCGCTTCGGTTGCCGCCGGCGCTTCGGGGACCGCGGTCTCGTCGTCTGTGGCGTCGGTCGCGTCCGACTCGATGTCGGCTGCGTCGGTGCCGGCGTCCGTGCTCGCGGATTCCGCGCCGCGAGCCGCCGCGGCGGCTTCGAACCGACGGATCGCATCGGGACGCCCGACCAGATACACGAGGTCGCCCGCGCCGAAGCTGTAGGCCCGTGGCGGGATCGGTTGGACGGAGTCTCCGGCCGGCCGCACGGCGGCCACCACCACCGCGACGTCGCCGACCGTGGTGCCGACGAGGTCGCTGCCGGCTCCGACCGTGACGGCCGCCATCGTCTCGTCGGCGTTCCGGAGCAGGGAGGCGAACTCCCGGTCTGCCTGCGGCTCGGCCGGGAGCGTGACGAGCCGATACGGACCCTCCGGAGCCAGTTTCTCCGCCTCGGACTCGTCGAGCGTGACGGTTACGGCCTCCTGTGAAACCCCTCGGAGCTCGCCGGTCGCGATCCGCTTCGGCTCCGGATCGCCTCGCCACAGCTGGACCATGTCGCCGGCGGTCGCGTTGTTCGGCGGATCCGCGGCGACCGCGATCGCGGCGGATCCCGGCGCGATCGTCGGGCCGAGTCCGGCCGCGCGCGACCCGACCGCGAAGTAGTCGATCGTTCCGTCGTCGTCGACGTCGACGTCGACGTAGTTGACGCCGTAGTCCTCTTTCACCCGCTGGACGAGTCGCTCGCGGAGCTGCTCGTTCGAGAGCTTCCGCGCGAACAACAGCGTCTTGCCGGCCAGCTCTGCCTTCTTCTCCTGAGAGACCGGATCGTACGCCTCCATGTCTTCGATATCGGTCGTCTCCGGGAGTGTGACCGTCGTGAATCGCCCCACCGCCCGCACGATGCCGCTCACCTCGCCCGTGAGCTGTTTTGCCCCGGAGAGCGCGAACACGTCCACTGCGAGCCGGTCCCCGGCGTACCGCCCGACTGGCGCGAGGGCCGCCGCCACCCCGAGCGCGACGACGTTGAAGAACACGGCTTCCGGGGCGAGCAGTCCGGGGTCATCGCCGCCGGCGACCGCTCCGAGCGAAGTCGTGTTGAGATACAACGCGACGACGGCGACGCCGAGCAAGACCGCGACTCCATCGGGAATGTCCGAGCGGAAGTACCATCGGTACGTCAGCGCCCCGGCCCCGGCGACGAGGATCGAGAGCACCGCGAACGTGACGAGCGTGATTGCGGCCTGCCGCGGTCGGGCGAATCCGACGGTGACGACGCCGAGGGCGTCCGCGCCGACCACCGCGGCTGCAGCGGTCATCGGGCGACCTCCTCGAACCGGTCGAGAGCGTTGCGGTTCCCGACGACGAACAGGTCGTCACCGGCCGACAGCGCCTGTGTCCCTCGCGGTGCGATCGTCCACGACTCGTGGCGTGCCGCGAGCACGGCGACATCGTAGCGCTCGCGAATCCCCACGTCGCCGATCGTCTTCCCGTCGAGGGGCCCGCCGGCGACCACCGAGACCCTGCGGAACCGCTTCCCGGCGCGCCGCAGCAGCGTCGTCAGCTCGTACTCGCGACGGGTGCCGCGGGAGAGCACCAGTATCCGTCCGCGGTCGGCGCGAAGCAGGGTCGCCGCGTCCGATCGGTCGACGGCGACGGTCACTCGTCCTTCTCCGCCGGTCGTCGTCGGCGCCCCCGACGCGGCCGGAGCCGGCGGCGCCTCTCCGCCGTCCGTCCGGACGTCGCCGTCCCCTGGCGGACCGTCGCCCGGCGGGCGGTCCGAGACGACTCCGTCGCCGGGATCCGGGGCGGTCTGCGCCGGAGCCGTGGGTTGCGCCTCCACCTTCCCGCTGGATTTGGCCGCCAGGACCGTTCCGTCCACGGTGAGGTCCGGGGTTATCACCCGGACGACGTCACCGCGGGCGATACCGGTCGGGACGAGCGCGGGGACCGACACCGCCCGCTTCCCCGCGGGGACCCGCTTCGACAGCGCACCGGTCGGTGGGGCGGCGGCGATCGTCGCTCGGGCCCGCTCGTCGATTCGCACGGAGACGTCGGCGAGGTCGAGTTCGGTCCGGAGCCGCTCCGCGAACCGGTCTTCGAGCTCCGTCAGCGGGAGATCCGCGGGAAACGTCCACGTCCCCTCGACGATCGCGCGCCGCGTCTCGGCCGGCAGCGGCGGATATCCCTCCATGTCGTTCACCTCTCCGGCGACGTCGACGGTGACGCGCCCCCGACCCCCCACGAGCTCTATCACGTCGGTCGACAGCCCGCGATCGCGCAGCTGTTTCAGGGAGATCCGCTTCGGGGCGTTCGCGCCGAGCTTGTCCCCCTGCGCGTGGGCGTACAGCGAGAGCATCAGGACGACGACGATGGCGGTGAGGATGGCGGGCGCGCGGTCCGAGGTCCGGATCGTCTCGTCGTTGAGCGCGAGCAACCCGCCGTTGACGCCCGCGATCGCCAACGCGAGGACGACGACCCCGAGCCCCGGGATCGTCACGCCGGTGACGTATTTGAATATGAAGCCGAGCGTTCCGGCCACCAACGCGGGGATGATCCCGGTGACGACCCCGAGGTAGAGACCGAAAACGATCTCGACGGGAAGCGACATACCTCGGTCAATCAGCGGGACGGTTAAACCAGTACCGACGGCGCACGACCGCCACCGCGCGATCACGGCTTTGCGCCGCCGCCTCTCGCGACTTTTAAGTTCGGCGTCGGCGACGCGTCGGTATGGAGCAGAGCCGCGATTGGGTGACCGTTCGGGCGTCCATCGCCCTGACGTTCGCGGTCGCGATCCTGTCGATCCTCGCCGGGCTCGCACAGATCTCCGGCGTCGGCGTCGACGGCCCGCTCGCGCCCCACGTTCCGGACGTCATCCGGCGAACGGTCGGGTTCACCGGCACGATAACCGGGTTTTCGATGCTTGGGAGCGGCTTCGCGTTGAAGCGGGGCTACCGGATCGGCTGGTACACGACGGCGGTCCTCCTCCCCTTGACCGCGGCCCAGGGGCTGATGCAGGGGTCGGTGTTGTCGTTCCCGCTGGTGGCGCTGTCCGCCGCGTCGGTGCCGGCGCTCGTGTACAACCGCGGACGCTTCGACCGCCCGTTCTCGCCCTCGCCGACGCAGCTCGCGGCCGGCGCGGCGCTCGTGACGGCAATCTCGTACGGCACGGTCGGCTCGTACGCCCTTCGCGACGAGTTCGAGGGGATCGAGACCATCGTCGACGCGTTCTACTTCACCGTCGTCACCGCGTCGACCGTCGGCTACGGCGACATTACCCCCGAGACGGGCGCGAGCGGCGACATCGCTCAGCTGTTCGTGCTCTCCTCGCTGGTGATGAACGTCGCCGCGTTCGCGGTGGCGCTCGGGGTCCTGCTCACGCCCGCCATCGAGGCGCAACTCTCCAAGGCACTCGGAAAGATGACTGACAAACAGATAGACCTTCTCGACGACCACGTCCTTGTGTTAGGCTACGGGGACCTGACGGAACCGATACTCGAAGAGCTTGACGGCCGTGGCGGCATCGCGTACGCCGTCATCACGACGAACGAAGCAGCCGCCCGCCGGCTCGATGAACGCTCGGTCCCCGTGCTCACCGCGGACCCGAGCGACGTCGAACCG
Organism: uncultured Halobellus sp.; assembly: GCA_964574565.1. Taxonomy (GTDB): domain Archaea; phylum Halobacteriota; class Halobacteria; order Halobacteriales; family Haloferacaceae; genus Halorubrum. The sequence goes on from CAZNOA010000055.1 coordinate 5,419, forward strand.
CTTGAGCGCGCCCACATCGAGGAGGCCCGGGCGGTGGTCGTCGCCACCGAGAACGACGCGCAGGACGCCCTCGCGATACTCACCGCGCGCCAGCTGAACCCCGGCGTCCGGATCGTCGCCGCCGCGACCCAACGGGAGAACGTCAACAAGCTCCGGCGCGCCGGCGCCGACCAGGTGATCTCGCCGTCGACGCTGGGCGGCCACATCCTCATCGACTGCGCGTTCGGCGCGAACAGCGAGGACGCGACCGACGAACTCCTCGGCGGTGCACTCGACGGACCCGCGGATCGGGACGCGCCGTCAGGCCGCGGCGGTTCGAAGAGATAAGCGCGCGGACCTCAACGGTTCTGGCGCCCTTTCGTCTGACGGTAATCCCGGCTCAGCACGTTCTCTCGCATGTGTTCGACGAAGGCGTCCGCCTCGTCGTCGGTCATCGACGCGGGCGTTTTCATCGGCACCAGCTCGAACCCACGCCCGCGGATCGTCGTCGCGTGTTCCGCGTCGATGTCGAAGGAGTCCGGGCGTCGAGTCGTGTACTCGACCGCGAGCGCGCGAAGTGGGCGCTCGCCGACGGGAACGATGATCTGCGGGTTTATCATCCTGATCTCCGCGTTGAAGAACGGTTCACAGGTGTCGACCTCGCGGTCGGTCGGCGCTCGGTCTGGATGGCGACATCGCGTTAGGTTCGTAAAGAAGACGTTCTGTACGTCCGGCTCCGTCGCGTCGGGCGCCGATCTGACGAACCCGAGCTCGGCGAATAACGACTGGACCCGCTCGCCGGCGCCCGCGCCCGTGAAGGGAACGCCGTTCGCTTCGGCGGCCGCGGTCGGTCGGGTGCCGACGACGAGGAACTCGCCGCCGACGTCGCCGTAGCCGTGGACCACGCGCGCTCTCGCCTCGCACAGCTCGGGACAGTTCTCGCAGGCCTCGTCCATCCCGAACGGGTTGTTGAACTCCTGTTGATTCGTGTCCACGGCTCCAATCGGCCCTCCGGGGTGGTAAACGCACCGCTGGTGGGTGTTGACCGCGCGGTTACCGCACGGAAAAGAGGCGGCTTCGAATCAGTTCAGCGCGTACGTGTCGCCCTCGCAGGCGACTAACCCTTCCTTTCGGAGCGTCTTCAGAATGCTGTACAGCGAGAGCTTCTTCATGCCGAGCGACTCGCCCATCTCCGAGACGGTCGCGTCGCCGTTCGTCGTCAGGTACAGGTACACGAGCTTCGCGCGGGGAGACTGCAGCTCCGGCGGCAGTGTCGGCGCCGCCGCACGTGCGGTCTCTGTCTCTAACATCTTATCAGATAGCTCGCGTTCGACGATAATAAACCCCCCATTCAACGATTGTCGAAACTGGGAGGTATCGTCAGTACACCGTCTGAGACGGACGACGCGGGGAGTTCGACGCCGCCGCCACCCTCATCAGGCGCGTAACGAGGCGACCGTCGTCCCGCGATTTCGACCAGCGACGGATAGGAAACCGTGATCGATCCGGAACGATCGTGTCGGGGCCGACGGCTCAGTACGAGCGGGTCTTCGGCTCGTACGTCTTGTTCTCGCCCTCGAGGATCGCCGGCTTGTACCAGAGTTCGGGCTCGCCGTCGTTCCACGAGACGAGCGTGTGTTTCAGCCAGTTCTCGTCGTCGCGCTCCTGTCGCTCCTTCCGCCAGTGCGCGCCGCGGAACTCCCGGCGCGCGAGCGCGCCCATTGCCAGCGCCTCGGCGATGTCGAGGATGTTCCGGGTCTCCATCGTGTGGATGAGGTCGGTGTTGAACGTGCGAGACGGGTCGGAGACGGCGACGTCTTTGTAGGCCTCGCGGGCCTCTCGGAGGTCTTCAAGCGACTCTTTGAGTCTGTCTTCCTCTCGGAACACGTTGACGTTCGCGGTCATCGTCTTCTGGACCGCCGAGCGGATCTCGGCGTGGTTTCGTCCCTTCCGTGCGAGCAGCGTCTCCACGCGCTCTCGGGCGCGCTCGACGGCGTCGGTGAGGACGCTTTCGGCGTCCGCCGCCACCGCGCCGCCGTCGGCCGCGGCGGGACCCTGCCCGCCGGTCTCTCCGACTTCGATCTCGAACTCGTACTCCGCGGGTTCCCACTCGCCCTCCTTGCCGGTCGGGATCTCGGCTTCTCCCATCTCTCTGCCGGCCGCGTGGTGGCCCGCGCGCTTGCCGAAGACGATGAGTTCGGGGAGCGCGTTCCCGCCGAGGCGGTTCGCGCCGTGGACCGACGCACAGGCGCACTCGCCGGCCGCGTACAGTCCGTCGATGACGGTCTCGCCGTGTTCGTTCGTCTCGATGCCGCCCATCGCGTAGTGCTGCCCGGGCTTAACCGGCATCGGCTCCGTGAGTCCGTCTGCGCCCTCGAAGTCCTCCGCGAGGTGCAGGATGTTCTCTAGGCGGTCGAGGATGCGCTCTTCGCCCAGATGCCGCATGTCGAGGTGGACGTACTCGTCTTCGATGCCGCGACCCTCGTTGACCTCGGTCAGCTCGGCGCGGGAGACGACGTCACGGGAGGCGAGCTCGCCGTCGTTGTTCGCGTAGCCGCGCTCGAACATGAACCGCTCCCCCTCCGCGTTGTAGAGGATGCCACCCTCGCCGCGGACGCCCTCCGAGATCAGGACGCCCGTGGATGGGAGGGTCGTCGGGTGGAACTGAATAAACTCCATGTCTTCCATCGGAACGCCGGCGCGGTACGCCATCGCGACGCCGTCGCCGGTGTTCGCCACCGCGTTCGTGGTGTGGTCGAACACCTGTCCCATCCCGCCCGTCGCGAGGATGACGCCGCCGTCGGCCCGGAAGCCGCTAATCTCGCCGCTCTGGATGTCGTACGCGACGACGCCGTGACAGGTTCGGTCGGCCGGATCCTCCTCGTCGGTGACCGCGAGGTCCATCACGTGCCACTCGTCGTACACCGTGATTCCGCGTTTGACCACCTGCTCGTACATCGTGTGAAGCATCTGGTGGCCGGTCTCGGCGCCGGCGTACGTCGTTCGGGGGAACGACAGCCCGCCGAACGGTCGCTGCGAGACCCGTCCGTCGTCCTCGCGGGAGAACGGCATTCCCCAGTGTTCGAGCTGGATGACCTCTTCGGGGCTCTCCTGACAGAGGGCCTCGACCGCGGGCGCGTCGCTGAGGTAGTCCGACCCCTTCATGGTGTCGTACGCGTGGTCCTGCCACGAGTCGGCGTCGCGCAGCGCCGCGTTGATGCCTCCCTCCGCGGCGCCCGTGTGCGAGCGGACCGGGTGGAGCTTCGAGACGATGGCCACGTCGGCCCCGGCTTCCTGTGCCGCTATCGCCGCCCGGAGTCCCGCCCCCCCAGCGCCGACAACGATGACGTCGTGTTCGTGCATTGGTAGTATGATAAGTCGTTAGGTCTGGAGTCCCTTGAGCGTATCTCTCGGTGTCACCAGAACTTCAGGTTGTTCTTGACTGCCTCGCGTTTCAGCTCCTGGATGTGCTCGGTGAGCGGGATGTCCTTCGGGCACACCTCGGTACACGAGAACTGGGTCTGACATCGCCAGACGCCGTGTTCCTGCTCGATGATCTCCAGTCGCTTCTGTTTGACGTCCTCGCCTTCCCGCTCGTCCATGGCGAACCGGTACGCCTTGTTGATCGCGGCGGGACCGAGGTACTCGTTGTCGCCGGCGGCGATGTTACACGACGACATACACGCGCTACACCAGATACAGCGCGTCGACATCTTCACCTTCTCGCGGTTCTCCCGGCTCTGGCGCTGCTCTTCGAGCTCGCCGTCCGGAAGGTCGTTGGTCTGGAAGTACGGCTCGACGGCCTCCATCTGGTCGTAGAAGTGCTCCAAGTCGACGACGAGGTCCTTCGTCACCTCGGCGTGCGGAAGCGGCTCGATGCGGATCGGCTCCTCGAGCTCGGAGATCTGCGTCTTACACGCGAGCTTCTGGCCGCCGTTGACGAACATCGCGTCGGAGCCGCAGATCGCCTGCCGACAGGAGTGCCGGAACGTCAGCGAGGAGTCGTACGTGTCCCGCGAGTACATCAGCGCGTCGAGGACGGTCATCCCCTTGGTGAACGGGACGTGGAACGTGTCGAACCGCGGCTCCTGTTTCCCCTCGACTTCGGGGTCGTAGCGGAACACCTTCAGCTCGATCGTCTCCTCGTCGGCGGCGGCCTTCTCAGCCTCCTCCGCCTGTCGCTGCGCGCGCTTCTCCGCCGCGCGGCGGCGCTTCTCCTCGCGTCGCTCGTCTCCCTTCGAAGCGACGTCCGCTTCGGTCTCCGTCTCGCTCGATTCCTCGGTCTGTTTGGGTATCTGTGTGCTCATGGTCGGTTCAGTAGAGTCCGATGCCCGCCCACGCGTTCGCGGTGCGGATTCCCTGGACGATCAACACGGCGCTCGCGGCAACGAGCGTCCACTTTATCACCGTGCGTTTGGTGCCGGTCAGTCCCTGATTGACTAAGGCGTTGTACACGCCGTTGACCCCGTGGAACGTCGCCGTCACGAGGAACAGGATCATCAGCGAGTAGTAGCTCAGCTGCTCCATCCGCGCCGAGGTGGCGAGGA
>CAZNOA010000056.1:0-9736 GCA_964574565.1 uncultured Halobellus sp.
TCGAAGGAGACCGCCGTCGAGGAGTTCATCGAATCGCGCCAGCGGCTCGCGTCCGGGATCGAACTCACCTACTACCTCCCCGCGAACGCGATCGGCGCGGGCGACACCGTTCTCGTCGTCGACGACCTGATCCGTTCGGGGGAGACCCAAGAGCTGCTGCTCGATATCGCCCTTCAGGCCGAGGCGGAGATCGCCGGCGTGTTCACGCTCATCGCGGTCGGCGACGAGGGGATGGAGCGCGCGCGGGCGATCACGGACGCCCCGGTCGGCGCGCTGACCACGTTCGAATAGCGGCGAGTCCCTCATATACCCACGTTCTCGCATTTTTGTTGGCTGATTAACCGCTGAAGCGGTATTTTTATGCACAATTTTGTATATTGTCTGAGTCACATCAGCAAGGCTTATCACCCAATCCGTCGGTAACAACACCTGTTCAATGGGGCTTACAGACACGCTGGCGGCGCGGTTCGGCGTAGCTGAGCACGACTCCGACGTCCGTACGGAGCTGATCGCGGGGCTCACCACGTTCCTCGCGATGTCGTACATCATCGTCGTGAACCCGTTCATCCTCGCGGAGGCGATCGAGATCCCCGGCTACGAGTTCTTCGAAGTCGTCCAGATGATCGCCATCGCGACGATCATCGCGTCCGCGGCCGCGACGCTGGTGATGGCGTTTTACGCCAATCGGCCGTTCGGACTCGCGCCCGGCATGGGGCTCAACGCCTTCTTCGCGTTCACCGTGGTGATCGGATTGGGCATCCCGTGGCAGACCGCGCTCGCCGCGGTGTTCGTCGAGGGGATCCTGTTCATCGCGTTGACGGCGGTCGGCGCGCGCAAGTACATCATCCAGCTGTTTCCGGAGCCGGTCAAGCGCGCGGTCGGCGCCGGTATCGGGCTGTTCCTGCTGTTCATCGGGCTTCAGGAGCTCCAGATCGTCGTCCAGTACGACGCGACGCTCGTTACGCTCGGCGACGTCTTCGCCAACCCGTGGGCGATCCTCGGGATCCTCGGGCTCGCCCTGACGTTCGCGCTGTGGGCCCGCGGCGTCACCGGTGCGATCATCATCGGCATCCTCACGACCGCGCTCGCCGGCTGGGCGCTCACATTCGCCGGCGTGTTCGAACGCGGCGTCGTCACCCCCGAGACGCTCCCCGCGGCGCAGTACGACATCACGCCGCTCGCGGGCGCGTTCGTCGACGGGCTCGCCGACATCGAGCCGCTCACGTTCACGCTGGTCGTGTTCACCTTCTTCTTCGTCGACTTCTTCGACACCGCCGGGACGCTCATCGGCGTCTCGCAGTACGGTGACTTCCTCGACGAGGACGGGGACCTCCCGGAGATGGAGAAGCCGCTGATGGCCGACGCGGTCGGCACCACCGTCGGCGCCGTGGTCGGGACCTCCACGGTGACGACGTACATCGAGTCTTCGGCCGGCATCGAGGAGGGCGGTCGGACCGGGCTGACCGCGCTCGTCGTCGCGCTCGGCTTCCTCGCGTCGCTGGCGCTCATTCCGTTCGTCGCGGCGATCCCGGAGTACGCCTCCTTCATCGCGCTGATCGTCGTCGGCGTGATGATGCTGCAGGGGCTCGTCGAAGTCGACTGGCAGAACCCCGCGTGGGCGGTCTCCGCGGGCCTCACCGTCACGGTGATGCCGTTCGCCTACTCGATCGCCGACGGGCTGGCGGCCGGCATCGTCGCCTACCCGCTGATCAAGGTCGCGATGGGCGAGTACGACGAGGTCCACGTGGGCCAGTACGTCATCGCGGCGCTGCTCGCCGCCTACTACGTGCTCCAGACGCGCGGCGTCATCCTGTAGCGGGGCCGTCGCGAGGCGGTCTCTGGCTTTCGAGCCATTCCATCTCCAGCCGCCGAGTATATCTGGGAGGCGGCCCGAGACGAACTCGATGGAGGAGTGGGAGTCGGTCCGCGCGTGGAAGCTCCGTGAGCTTCCGGACCCGCCCGTGCTGACGCTCACACAGCTGTTCTCGAAGCTCTCCGAGACGGGCCCCGAATCGTACCGGTCGCCCCAGCCGGGGTGGGAGCGGAAGGCGCGGGTCCGGCTCCGTGACAAGTTCAAGTGCGCGCTGTGTCCCGCCGGGAAGGTTCAGCGCGTCGACGGTGCGACCGTCTGGCGCGACCGCGACGGGCAGACGCGGCGCCGCCCGCCGGGGAAGTCGACGCAGGGCACCGCCGCGCGGATCTTGGAGGTCCACCACGTCGTCCCTCGCGCGAACGGCGGGACGAACGACCTCTCGAACCTGATCACGCTGTGTCGACACTGTCACGAGGACGTTCACGACCGGCGAGCCGACCGGATCCCGCGCGACGAGACGCGGCCCGCGCTCGGAACGCGACCGTGATCGCCGGGGTCGGTCTCCCACTGCGACAGCGCCGCTGTCGGCGGGTGCACTCCCAGCTCGTTTATAATGGAGTCACCGCTCGCGCTCCAGTTCGCGGTCGATGTCGTCGAGGTCCTCGGACTCCAGCTCGCGAGCGATCCGCTGCTCGAACTCCTCTTCGCTGATCTGTCCCTCGACGTACTGCTGGCGGAGCCGGTCCTGTCGGCTCTGCGAGCCGCCGACGGAGGAGGACGACGACCGCGACCCGCCGATCGAGTCGGTCGCGTACGCGTCGTCGCTGCCGCCGAATATCCACGAGCCGGCCTTATATGCGAGGTAGACGAGCCCGAGGAGGAGCGCGAGCTGGACCGCTCCGACGGCGAGCGCAATCGTCCAGCTCACGAGCGTCGAGACCACGGAGATGACGACGCTCACCGCGATCAGGATCGCGAGCGCGATCGCACCGTAGTAGAGGGCTTTCTTGAGTGCCATTACTGCAGTGTCGCCGCTCCGAGCGCAAGTAGCTTTGGCCGAGCCGACGCCCGTCGACGAACGCCCGTGCCGAGCCGATCCGGACCGGGGTCGGCTGCGGTCGACCAGATATCAACCTTTATCGGAGCCTGTCACTTCGCACGAGAGGAAATGGTAAGCTCGGTGCGTCCGGAAAACGCGAGGACGACGCTCGACGCGCTCAGCGAGGTCCGTTCGTGACGGCAGACGACCGCTTGCAGATCGATCGCCGGACGATGCTCGGCGCGTTGGCCGGTGCCGGAAGCGCTGCGGTCGCCGGCTGTTCCGCCTTGGGGCCGGCAGACGACGGCGCCACGAGCGAACTGGAGGCCGGCCGGGCCCGCGAGCTCGCGGAGCGGTTCGCGCCGACGCTGTACTTCGACAAGTACGAGAAGTGGTTCCCGACGGACCCGCGACCGTACACGAGCGAGCCCGACGGAGCGCCCGTCGTCCACGGGTTCGACGCGGTGGAGGGGTATCATTCGGCGGACGACATCGAAGCCGACCCGCCCGAGCCGGCGGCGTTCTACCACGCCGTCCGGTACGACGACACCTCGCTCGTCGCCGTCCAGTTCTGGTTCTACTACGTCTTCGATCAGTTCTCCTGTAACTTCCACTGGCACGACTGGGAGGTGCTTCACGTGTTCGTCGACGTCGACACCGGCGAGCCGCAGCTCTACGTCGGGAGTTCGCACTCGCGGGACGTGCCGAACAACGAATTCCTCGATCCCGATCCGGCGGTCGTCCCGCGGGTCCTCCCGGAGCTGGGGTCGCACTCGTCGACGCTCTCGGTCAACGAGGTCCCCGACCGCTTCCAGCGGATCGGCGACGACGACCTCCTCGCAGACGTGACGAACGAGGCCGTCGACCGGATCGCGGACCTCGTCGACGTTCCCTTCGCCTACGGGCTGCCGCGAGACGAGGGGGTCCGCCTCCCGATGGTGATCCCGGAGCTCGACGGCGTTCCGCTGTACGAACACGAGGCGGTCCCGTCGTTCACCCGCGACTCGCTCATCGACGAGGCGCTGACGGTCCGCTCGCTCGCCGAACTGAGTTCGCCGCCGACCGACCTCCCGCTCCGTGAGCCGGGCCTCGTCTTCGAACACTCGGGGCGGCACGGTGAGGGTGACGTCGAGGCCGACGCCGAGTACGCGCTGCATCCGACGAGCGATATCGATCACATCACGGGGTTCACCGGACCGCAACTGAGCTTCGAGTTTCCCGTCCCCGACGTCGTCGAGGACGCCGTCTCCCATCATATCTCCACGACCGGGACGCCGTGGGACCAGCCGCGCTACGACAACCCCGCGAGCGACATCTCCGCGTCGAGCCACCGCGAGGCGTTGTCGGACCGATACGAGGCCATCGGCGCTCCGGCGTCGTTCGACACCGTCGTCGCCCGCATCAGCGAGACGACGACGAGTGACGACGCCCCCGAAGACGAGGGGCTGACGACGACGAGTGCATCGCTCGAGGGCGTCGCGTTGCTCGAGAGCGACCCCGAGATGCGCCCGACGTTCGGCGGGATCGCGACGTTCGGGGACGTCGAACCGGGCGAGCATCAGTTGACCGTCAACGCGGCCGGCAGCGCGCCGCACCGCGAGCGCCTCACGGTCGGGGAGGACGGCGCGGACGCCGGGGACGACGCTGCCGACGACGATACCGCGGGCGATCGCTACCGACGCGCCGGCGTCGACGGGCAGGTCCCGCTGGTCGCCCGCGACAAGGCGACGCGGCTGGAGCTCGACGACGGCGACGCCGACACCGACATCGTTCGGTCGGCCGTCGAGGACGACTTCGCCGGCCGGATCTACGACTCCGCGGTCGACGGCACCGACACCGTGTACGTTCACGAGGGCGGTGCGTACACGACAGAACTCCGGGACGGCGACGACGAGATCGGCGCCGTCCGGGTAAATCCGGTGCCGGGGTCGGGCGAAGCCATCCGCATCGATCGTCCCGAAACCGGAAAGGCGTCGCTGGCGGCGTTCCTCGCGGAGATATCCGAGGAGACGCGAGCGTCGGTCGCCGCCGTCGACGGCGAGACGGACGCCGGAGACGACGATGGCGGATCGGATGAAGACGGGGCCGATGGGGACGGGGGAGATGAGGACGGAAGCGAAAACGGCTCCGAGAACGCGGTGCGAGGGCTCGAACGGGCGCTCGCGGCGGTCGTCGAGGCCGCCGCGCGGGCCGAACGGCGGGCGAGAGACGGCGACCGAAGCGAGTCCGACCGTCAGTTGGCGGCCGTCCGGGACCGGCTGGATCGGGTGACCGAACGGCTCGCCGCGGCGAGCGACGACCTGCCGCCGGGGCTCGCGAACGCCGCGGCGAACCGGGCCGAACAGGCCGACCGGCGGGCCGAGCAGGCGCGGGACGCGGAGAAGCTGTAAGGGACTCTCCCACCCCGGCGACCCCGCACGTGTTCTCGTTGACCCCGGCGACTGCCCGGCGACTGCCCGGCGACCCGTCCGTGCCACGCCCTATCGGTGGATGGAAAGCTATACGACGCCGACCGTATCACCAGTATATAAGCAGATGTCTCAGGAGGGTTACGACCACACCGCGGTCGAACATCGGTGGCAGGAGGCGTGGGACGACGCCTCAGTGTATCACACGCCGGACGAGGCCGACGACCCGACCTACGTGTTGGGGATGTACCCGTACCCGTCCGGGAAGCTCCACATGGGTCACGTCCGCAACTACACCATCACGGACGCGTACGCCCGGTACCGCCGGATGCGCGGCGACGACGTCCTCCACCCGATGGGGTGGGACGCGTTCGGGCTCCCCGCGGAGAACGCCGCCAAGGAGCGCGACACCAACCCCCGCGACTGGACGTTCGACTGCATCGACACGATGCGCGGCCAGATGAAGTCGATGGGGTTCGGCTACGACTGGGACCGCGAGATCACCACCTGCACCCCGGACTACTACCGGTGGAATCAGTGGCTGTTCCGCCGCTTCCACGAGGCGGGGCTCGTCGAGCGCCGCGACGCCGAGGTCAACTGGTGTCCGTCGTGCGAGACCGTCCTCGCGGACGAGCAGGTCGAGGGCGACGACGAGCTGTGCTGGCGGTGTGACTCGCCGGTCGAGGGCCGCGAGCTCGATCAGTGGTTCCTCCGGATTACGGAGTACGCCGACGAGCTGTTGGAGGCCATCGACGACCTGGAGGGATGGCCCAACTCGGTCCGTCAGATGCAGCGCAACTGGATCGGCCGGCAGTACGGGACGACGCTGGACTTTCACATTGACGGGTACGGCGCCGTCGAGGCGTTCACCACCCGCGTCGACACGATTCACGGTGCGACGTTCTTCGCGCTCGCGCCGGACCACCCGATCAGCGAGGAGCTGGCGGCCGAAGACGAGGCGGTCCGCGAGTTCGTTCACCACGAGGCCGACCCCGAGGGCGACGAGCCGAACGGCGTCGAGACCGGCCTCACCGCCACCAACCCCGCAACCGGCGAGGAGATCCCCGTCTACGTCGCCGACTTCGTCCTCTCGGACGTCGGCACCGGCGCGCTGATGGCCGTCCCCGGCCACGACGAGCGCGACCACGCGTTCGCCGAGAAGATGGGCGTCGACATCGTCCCCGTCGTCGCGCCGGAGCCCGACGACTGGAACGGCGAAACGGTCCCCGACGCGCCGGACGTGAGCGACGAGGCGTTCACCGACGACGGCGTCGTGATCAACTCCGGCGAGTACAGCGGGCTCGACAGCGAGACGGCCCGCGAGCGACTCACGGAGGACATCGAGAGCGCCGAGGAGAGCACCCAGTACCAGCTGCGCGACTGGGGGATCTCCCGACAGCGCTACTGGGGCACGCCGATCCCGGTCGTTCACTGCCACGACGACTGCGGAAGCGTGCTGGTTCCGGAGGCCGACCTCCCCGTGGAGCTCCCCGAGTTCATCAACACCACCGGCAACCCCCTCGACGCGGCCGAGGAGTGGAAGGAGACGACCTGTCCGGAGTGCGGCGGGCCGGCCACCCGCGAGACGGACACGATGGACACGTTCGTCGACTCCTCGTGGTACTTCCTGCGGTACGTCTCGCCGGGACTGGAAGACGCGCCCTTCGACCTGCCGCGCGCGAACGACTGGATGCCGGTCGACCAGTACGTCGGCGGCATCGAACACGCCGTGATGCACCTGCTGTACTCCCGGTTTTTCACCAAGGTGCTGGCCGACGAGGAGGGGTTAGACCACCGCGAGCCGTTCACGAACCTGCTGGCGCAGGGGATGGTCCAACTGGAAGGCGAGAAGATGTCCAAATCGAAGGGGAACGTCGTCTCTCCACAGCGGATCGTCGACGAGTACGGCGCCGACACGGCCCGGCTGTTCATGATGCAGGCGGCCCAGCCCGAGCGCGACTTCGATTGGTCGGAGGAGGGCGTCCGCTCGACACACCGGTTCCTGACCCGTCTGAGCGACCTCGTCGAGGAGTACGCCGCGGGAGACGCGGAGACCGCCGACGCGGACGCCGACCGCGATGAAATCGACGAGTACGTCGCCGACGAGGTCGACGCCGCCGTCGCTATCGCGGGCGCGGAGTACGACGACCTGACGTTCAACGTCGCGTTACGCGAGGCCCAGGACCTCGTGGGGACGCTCCGGAGCTACCGCGGGTACGCCGACCCGCACCCGGAGACGTACGAGCGCGGGCTCGACGTCGCCGTCCGCCTGCTCGCGCCGGTCGTCCCGCACCTCGCCGAAGAGCTGTGGGAGGCGCTCGGCCGGGACGGGTTCGTCGTCGAGGCCGACTGGCCGACCGCGACGGTCGATCGCGAGACGGTCGAGCGTCGTCGTCGGCTCGTTGCGAACACCCGCGAAGACGTCCGCGACATCGTCGAGGTCGCCGGCATCGATGACCCCGAGCGGATCGACGTCGTCGTCGCGCCCGATTGGAAGTACGACGCGCTCGAAATCGCCATCGCCAGCGACGCCGACAACCTCATCGGCGAACTCATGCAGGAGAGTCACATCCGCGAGCGGGGCGACGACGCGGCCTCGTACGGACAGGACCTACAGGCGAACCGCGAGGCGCTTCAGGAAACGCTCTCCGGCGACGAGGAGTACGACGCGCTCCGGGCGGCGGCGTGGCTGATCGAACGCGAGTTCGACGCGCCGGTCCGCGTCGAGCGCGCCGATGACGCCGACGACGCGGTGGTCAGCAAAGCGGAACCCGGTCGGCCAGCGATCGACATCGTCGAGTAGCGGTCGAGTCTTTTTCACACACCTGCGGTTCCCGCGGTCCCACCCCCGGAACCGATTAGTCGACGGCGGCACCCGATCGGGTATGAACGAGTACGACGGAGCGGGCGAGGTCGGCGACACGGACCCCGCCGTTCTCGCTGCCCGACTCGACGACGCCGACCCGCTCTCCGCGCTCGCGGACCGGTATCACGTCCCCGAGAACGTGTTATACATGGACGGCAACTCGCTCGGCCCCGCGAGCGACGCCGCCCTCGCGAGCCTCGAGCGCGTCGTCGACGAGTGGCGCGAACTCCTCATCGGCGGGTGGACCGACGCCGACCCGCCGTGGTTCACCGTCGGAGAGCGGCTCGGTGACGCGCTCGCACCGCTGGTCGGTGCCGACCCGGACGAGGTCGTCGTCGGCAACTCGATCACGGTGAATATCCACACGCTCGTCGGGACGTTCCTCGACGAGCTGCTGGCGGGGAACGGACCGGTGCGAGCCGATTTCGAGCAGGCCGACGGAGATTGGAACACGGAGACGACCCCCGCCGTCCTCGTGAACGCGCTCGATTTCCCCTCCGACCACTACGCGATACGCGCACAGCTCCGCCAGCGCGGGATCGACCCCGACGAGAAGCTCCGGGTCGTCGAGAGCCGCGACGGGCGGACGATCGATCCCCGAGATATCGAGGCCGCCCTCGAGAGATACGACGATATCGGGATCGTCTGGATGCCGACCGCGCTGTACCGGTCCGGCCAGCTGTTCGACGTGGAACGGATCGCCGAGGCGGCCCACGAGGCGGGCGCGTACGTCGGCTTCGACGCGGCCCACTCCGTGGGTGCGGTGCCGCACGCGTTCGCCGACGCGGGCGTCGACTTCGCGACTTGGTGTACGTACAAGTACCTCAACGCCGGCCCCGGTTCGATCGGCGTGCTGTACGTCGCCGAGCGGCATCACGGGCTCACGCCCGCCTTAGCGGGGTGGTGGGGCCACGAGAAGGCGACGCAGTTCGAGATGAACACGGAGTACACCCCGGCCGACTCCGCGGGCGCGTGGCAGATCGGCACCCCGCCGCTTTTCGCGGCCGCGCCGCTGGAGGGCTCGATCGAACTCCTGCGGGACGCGGGGGTCGACCGGCTGCGCGCCAAATCGCTCGCGCTCACGGATTTCCTGATCGCGCTCGTCGACGAGAGGCTTCCAGAGGTGTCGGTCGGCACGCCCCGCGAGTACGCGGCCCGCGGCGGCCACGTCGCGCTCGAACACCCCGAGGCCGAGCGGCTGAGCGCGGCGTTGCGGGATCGCGGCGTGATCGTCGACTTCCGGCCGCCGAACGTCGTCCGTGTCTGTCCGGCCGCGCCGTACACCTCCTTCGCCGACGTGCTGGAAGTCGTCGACGAGATCGAGGCGATCCTCGACAGCGGCGCGCACGAGAAGTACGCAGTGAGCGAGGGCGGGGTGACGTAGGCGGCGAGTACCATTTATAAGCCGAATTGTGGTGGCGCGTGCCTGCGAGGCCGCTTCGCGGCCGAGCCGCGAGGGACCGAAGGTCCCTCTGGAAGCCGGCGCTTCGCGCCGGCGACAGCACCGCGCGAGGGAGTCGCTGGCGGCGGCCGCCGCCCGCGGCGCGGCGGGGGCGGGGGGGGGGGCGGGGCGGTTGACGGGTGGGCCTCAAAGGGGCCGCAGCGAGGAC
>CAZNOA010000057.1:0-9493 GCA_964574565.1 uncultured Halobellus sp.
ATCGACTCATTTCTGAACGAACGTTTTAGTTGTCGCGAATATTGTCGCTTTTAGACGGCGATCATTTCGAAAATAGGTCTAGAGTGGACAAACGTTTCGCCGATATCTCGTGATCGGTGCTTGCTGTCAAATTTCGTTTTCGACGTTCGTCGAACCACGACCGTCGCCCGCGTCGCCTACCATCCCTTGCCACCGCTTGACCCCTTTCGCGTCCCGAACTGGCAGAGTCGTCGTCGACGGGAACACGTTTGTGTCGCGCGACCGGATCGTCGGTATGGACACCACATCGACGGTCGACGCGGTCGAGACGGTCGGCCGTAACACGTACGCGCTCCGATTTCACGCCCCCGAGGGGTTCACGGCGGAGCCCGGGCAGTTCGTGAAGCTCGGCACCGAGATCGACGGCGAATCCGTCGCCCGGTTTTACACGCTCTCTTCGCCGACCGTCGGCGACACCTTCGAGGTGACGGTCGAGATCGACCCAGAGGAGGGCGGCGAGTTCTCGGCGTTCCTCGCCGACGCCGACGCCGGCACGGAGATGACGCTCTCGGGACCGTTCGGCGACCAGCACTACGACGGCGAGTCGCGCGCGGTCGTCGTCGCGGGCGGCCCCGGCGTCGGGCCCGCGGTCGCCATCGCGGAGCGCGCGCTGGACGACGGCGCGGAGGCCGCGATCGTCTACCGCGACGACGACGTCTCGCACGGGGACCGACTCGACGACCTGCGAGCGCGCGGCGCGGCGATCCACGTCCTCGACGCCGACGAACCGCTCGTCGACGCCGTCGGCGAGGTCCTCACCGGTGACGACGGAGAGACCGTCTTCGTCTACGGATTCGCCGATCTCGTCGCCGACGCGACGGCGGCGATCGACGCCGCCGGCGGCGACTCCGACGCGGCGAAAGTCGAGAACTTCGGCTAGCCGCGGAATACGACCGTCTTGACGATCGGACGTCCGTGTTCGACCGTGGAGTGACGGCGTACACAGCCACCGCCCAGCCGCTCGTTTATAAGCAGTCGACGGCAGACCTGCGGTGGGTGCCTCCAACGCCCCAGCCCGAACACACCGCAGCCGCACCTCACGCCTCCCCGACCTCGCACGCGCTCCTCATTGCCTATCGGCCGCTCGGCGGCGTGCGCCCGCCGCCCTCACGCTCCCTGCTCGATGTCCCACGGCGCGTCGTCCGGGAGGTCGCTCGTCTTATAAACACCTCTGCCGACGGCGATCTCCCGGCCGTCGGCGTCGACGACTTCGACGTCGACGACGGCGGTCTCGCCGCCCTCGCGGACGACCTCGGCGGTCGCGGCGAGGTCGCGGGTCGCGGGCGCGAGATAGTCGATCCGGAAGTCGATCGTCGGCGTCGGAAACCCGACCAGCGAGGTCGCCGCCGCGCCGGCGACGCTGTCGGCCAGCGAGAAGGCGACGCCCCCCTGGGCGATCGCCTGCCGGCGGTTCGAGGAGTGTTTCTCGCCGAAGTCCAGCGTCCCCTCGGCGTATCCGTCCGCGGCCTCGGTCACCGCGATGTCGAGCAAGTCGCGGTAGGGGCTGCGATTGAAGTAGTCGAGGATCCGGTCCTCGCTCATCGGTCGCCGAAGTGCTCCGCGAGTCGCTCGGCGGCCTCGACGGCTCGGGGAGTCACCAGCGCGAACCGGATCCAGTCGCTCCGCGCGGTGCCGAACGCGTCGCCCGGCATCCCCGCCACGCCCGCCTCGTCTATCAGCCGCTTCACGTTCGCCATCGTCCCGGGGAAGCCGTCGAACCGCGCGAGCACGTAGAACGCCCCCTCGGGCCGCGTGTACTCCGCGCCCGCGGCGTCGAGCGCCTCGGTAAACGCGTCGACGCGGTCGGCGAGCAGGTCGCGGGCCGACGCGTAGTAGTCCGGCGGCGTCGCTTCGAGCGCGTGGTGGACCGCGTACTGCGACGGCCGGGCGCCGGCGACGTTCACGAGCATGTGTCGCGCCTTCGCCTGAAAGACGTGTTCGTCCGGCAGGACCGCGTAGCCGACTCGGAACCCCGTGATCGCCATCGACTTCGAGAAGCCGCTCGTGACGAGGACGCGGTCCGAGTCGAGCGTCAGCGCGGACTCGAACGCGCCGGTCAGATCGAAGTGGTCGTACACCTCGTCGACGACGACGAGCGCGTCCACCGCCTCTGCGACGGCGACGACCTCTCTGACCGCGTCGAGGTCGTAGATCGCACCCGTCGGGTTGTTCGGCGTGTTCAACACGATGAGCGCGGTCTCGTTGCTCGCCGCCTCGCGGACCGCCTCGACGTCCAACCCGCCGTCGCGCGTCGTCGGCACGAGCGTCGTCTCGCCGCCCAGCATGCTCACTTTCCCGGGGTAGTACGGGTAGACGGGGTCCATCAGCAGCGCCTCGTCTCCCGCGTCGCGCTCGAACGCCCGCGCCATCGCGAGGTAGTTCGCCTCGCCCGTTCCGTTGGTGACGACGACGCGGTCCGTGTCGACGTTCCGCCGCGCGGCGATCGCTTCGCGAAGCTCCCTGAGCCCCTCGCTCGGGGGGTACTGGAACGCGTCGGACGGGAGGTCGGCGTACTCGCGGAGCGCCTCGCGGAGCGCCGTCGGCGGCTCCCAGTCGGGGTTGCCGCTCACCATGTCGATGACGTCGCCGTCGGCCGCCGCCGCGTACTCCATGACGTGGAAGAACTTCGGCTCCTCGTACTCCATACCGACTCGAGGAGGGCGAGGCCCGTGGCTCTTTCGACGGCCGGCGGGCGCGGATCGTCACCGCCGCGGTCGGGGATTTCCGGCACCGATCCGGTGGTTTCACCTATCGGCCACCTGACCGCCTCGTATGAACAAACGCGGCCACGTGCTCAACGCCCTGCTGCTCGCGCTCGGGCTCGGGTTCATCCTCGAACCCGGACTCGACATGGCGACCGCCGAGATGACGGTCCAGATCACCGTTCCGATCGTGTTGGGGGCGCTGTTTCCCGACGTGGACACCGCATTCGGTCGCCACCGCAAGACGCTCCACAGCCTCCCGGTGCTCGCGGTTTTCCTCGCGTATCCGATCCTGTTCGGTAACCTCCAGTACGTCTGGATCGGCGTGTTAACGCATTACATTCTCGACGTGGTCGGGAGCCGCCGCGGAATCGCGCTGTTTCACCCGCTCTCCGACACGGAGTACTCGCTGCCTACCGGCGTCGCGACGAGCAGCAAGTACGCCGACCTCGTCACGGTGATCATCACCGCGCTGGAGCTCGCGGTCTTCTGGGCGATTCACACCTACGTCGTCGACCTCGCGCTCGACCTCTCGGCGGCCGCGCGGATCGCGACCGAGGCGGCGGCCGGATTCGGGCTCTGATCGGACGAACACGGCCTCCGCAGGCGGCAGCTCACTTCGGCCGGTAATCCGATAACCCGCCCGCGTAGACGCTCACTTCGTCGAACCGCCCCTCGTAAGCGACGTTCGTCGGCAGCGTCGGCTCGTCGCCGGAGAGGAAGAGTCGGTCCGCCTTCGCCCACGTGTTCTCGTAGCCGAGGTGGGCGAACTCCGCGAGCCCGCGGAGCCGGTGGCCCAGTCCGCCGCGATGGACCACCGTTCTGGGCCGTCGCTCGCGGAAGGCGTCGACGACGTCGTCGGCCCCGTCGAGGGCGCCGTCGAACTCGGTCCACGCCTCGCCGACCGTCCCGCGGAGGTGCGCGTACGACGAGCCGAACCCGGGCCTCTCGGTCGCCTCGGCGATCCGGCGCATCCGGGCGTTCTGATGCGGGAGCAGCTTCGCGTTGTACGTCTCGACGGCGTCGAGCCGGTCCGCGTGGGCCGCGATCTCCGGCCGGGTGAGCGAGACCGTCGCGAAGCCGGGATGCGGGACGAGCACGGCGGCGTCCTGCCGATCGAACTCGGCCATCGCCCCCTCGAAGGTGATGTAGTCCGGGACCGGTTCCGAGAGGCCGAGCGCGAGGAGGTGTCGCCGGTTCCCCCAGTCCCCGGTGAACACCTCGCGGGCCGGCACGACGGTCAGGTCCTCGTCCGAGTGGTCGGCCGCGCGGCGGCGGATCGTCGGGAGTCGGGTGAAGTGCGGCGCGTACACGAGCGCGTCGATCCCTCGCCGCTTCGCGCGGGCGACGATGTCGTCGTCGAGCACCTTCACGTGGGCGTCGACGCGCGTTCTCGATCGAGTCACGACCGGTAGGTGTGTGCCCCCGAGCAAAGGCGTATCGTTCGACGGCGGGGGAAACCGTTAATCCCTCCCGGAGAAGACCAGGGGACATGCCCCGCTGGACGTGCGGAATCGACGGCTGCGACGCCGCCTACGACGACGTGGAATCGGCGATCGTTCACCAGACGAACGACCATCAACGCCACGAGTGTAAGGTGTGCGGCACGATCGTTCCGGACGGCTACTTCGCGATCCGGCACGCGTTCGACGAACACACGCGCGCCGAGTTCGTCCGCGCGTACGACGCCGACTCCGCGGCCGTGCGCCGTCGCGAGGGGATCAAACGCGAGATCGAACGAGAGGCGGACCTCCAGCAGATCGTCGAGCGGCTCGACCGAGACGAGTGAGCGGAGTCCGTTCGCCCGTCGCTTACAGCACTCGCTTTCCGAACGCGCTCGCGGCGAGCTCCGTCGCGAGCGCCGCGGTCTCGTTGTTGCGATCGAGCGTCGGATTCACTTCGACGAGCTCCATCGACCGGAGGCAGTCGGCCTCGTCGACGATCTCCATCGCGCTGTGCGCCTCTCGATATGTGACGCCACCGCGAACGGGCGTCCCGACGCCAGGCGCTTCCTTGGGGTCGAGCCAGTCGAGATCGAGGCTGACGTGGACGCCGTCGACGCCTGCCGATGCGGCGGCCATCGCCTCCTCAGTGACGTCCGTGATCCCGCGCTCGTCGATGTCGGACATCGTGTACGCCGCGAAGCCGTGATCGCGGATCACGTCGACTTCGCTCTCGTCGACCGACCGGAGCCCGACGAGCGCGACGTTTTCCGGAGCGAGTCCGGGCGCGTTCGCCCACTCGGTGTCGGCGAACTCGTCGAGCCCGAGCGCGGCCGCCAGCGGCATCCCGTGGACGTTCCCGGACGGGGTAGTCGACGGGGTGTTCAGGTCGGCGTGAGCGTCGAACCACACCGCACCGATCTCCGCGTCGCGCGCCGCGCCGACGAGCGATCCGATGGCGATCGAGTGGTCCCCGCCGAGCGCGAGCGGTATCGACCCCTCGGCGAGCGTCCCGCTCACTTCGTCGGCGAGCCGGCGACAGACGTCGGCGGTCTCGCGGAGGAACTTCGCGTTTCCGCCGCTCGGCGGCTCGGCGTCCGGGTCGCGCTCTTCGGCGCGGGGAACGGCGAGGTCGCCGGCGTCGAACGTCTCAACGCCGGCGCCGGCGAGCTGGTCCGCGAGCCCGCCGTACCGGATCGCTGACGGTCCCATGTCGACGCCGCGTCGGTTCGCGCCGTAGTCCGTCGGCGCGCCGATGATCCTGACTGTAGTCATACCGGAGCAAGCGGTGCGCCGACGCTTGAATGGCTGGGATCGACCGCGGGGATCCGAGCGAAACGCGAGTGCGGCCGTCGCCCGCCCCGACTCGAACCGAACACCACTTTCGTGCGCGAGTCGAACACCGGGTATGAGCGGCTCCGGACGCGACCTCGACCCCGCCGATATCGAGCCGGTCGGCGCCATGATAGCCGTCGCGTTCACCGGCGCGATCGTCGGGCTCGTCGGGGCCGGAATCTCGCTTTTCGCCGCGGAGTTCGGGTTCGTTCTCATCCTCCTCGGCGTGGTCATCGCGCTCTTCAGCCCGGTCGCCTATCTTCGGTTTCGAGGCCTTCGCAGCGACTAACACCGCCCAACGGCGGCGTCTATCACGATCGTTTATAAACTCCTTCCATCGCATTTAAGCGGGACCGCCCTGTAATCTGCCCTATGTCGTCCATCGAACTCACGTCGAGTCAGAAAAGCATCCTCACGGCCCTCATAAACCTCTACGGGGAACAAGAAGACGCCGTGAAAGGCGAAGCGATCGCCGAGGAGGTCGACCGCAACCCCGGCACGATCCGCAACCAGATGCAGAGCCTGAAGGCGCTCCAGCTTGTCGAGGGCGTCCCCGGTCCGAAAGGGGGGTACAAACCCACCTCGAACGCGTACGAGGCGCTCGACATCCAGCGGATGGACGAGCCCGCGAACGTCCCGCTGTTCCACGACGGCGATGAGGTCTCCGGCGTCAACGTCGACGGGATCGACCTCTCCAGCGTCCACCACCCCGAACTCTGTCGCGCCGAGATCCACGTACAGGGGTCCGTCAAGCAGTTCCACGAGGGCGACTCCGTCACCGTCGGCCCGACGCCGCTCTCGAAGCTCGTCATCGACGGCACCGTCGACGGCAAAGACGACACCGCCAACATCCTCATCCTCCGCATCGACAACATGCGCGCGCCCGACGAGCCGGCGGAACACTAGTCGTCTGTCGCCGGTCACTTCTTATCGCCGTCAGTCGCCGAAAAAACACACGCGTCAGCCGCCGATCGAGTATCCCGACCACCGGACGAACCGACTGCCGCGGCCTCCGCCGTCACGCCCGCCCCGAATCGGTCCTCGCCCGACGTTACATGTCGCCGAACGCACTCACGCCGCGGCCCGTCGAGGAGACCTTGGCGATCCAGCGGACCGCGATCGACTTCTTCAGGAGCTTCGCCGGGGTGCCACCGAACGTCGTGATCGGCATCCCCATCACGTCGTGCGCGACCGCCTTTTCACCGATCGAGATGACGGTCCCCTTGTCTTTGTGTGCCCACGACTGGAGGGGTGCCCCGCGAGCGGCCCGGGCGAGGTTCTCACCGGCGACTTCGGCGGCCTGCCAGGCGGCCTGTGCGGTCGGGGGGGCCACGTCGTCGTCGCCCTGCTCCACGAGCGCGGTGTCGCCGATGGCGAAGACGCGGTCGTCGCTCGTCGTGAAGTCGGAGCCGGCGTGAACGCGGTTCGAGCGCTCGTCTTTGTCGACGTTCATGTTGGCGACCTCGTCGTGGCCCGTGATTCCCCCGGTCCAGACGAGCACGTCGTAGGTGAGCTCCTCGGGCTCCTCGTCTTCGCCGCCGCCGAGGTAGACGGCGTCCTCGTCGGCCTCCGAGATGAAGTCGCCGGTGCGGATCTCGACGTCGGCGTCTTCGAGCCGCTGGCGGAGCGCGCCCTGAAGCTGCGGATCGTTGCCGGGGAACACCTCGTCGAGGCCTTCGACGAGGGTGATCTCTATCGGCGCGCGGTGTTTGTCGCGGTACTCGGCGACCTCGCCGGCGGTCTGGATGCCGGAGAGGCCGGCGCCGCCGACGATGACCTCGACGGGATCCGACCGCGTCGCCTCGGCCGCGGCCGAGCGGATGTCCTCGTGAATCGCCTTGGCGTCGTCGAGCCCCTTCAGCTGGTGGGCGTTCTCCTTGAGCCCCTCGATGCCGAAGAAGGCGGTCGTCGAGCCGACCGCGAGGAGGAGGTAGTCGTAGTCGACCGTCGTCCCGTCGTCCGTCTCGACGACCCTGTCGTCGGTGTCGACGTCGACGACGCGTCCCTGCACGAACTCGGTCTCGCGGGACTTGATCTCGTCGACCGGGATGGTGATCTTGTCGGCGACCGCGGGGTTGCGGATGGCGCGGTGGACCTCGTGGAGCACCAGGTGGTAGTCGTGTTCCGAGACCCACGTGAGTTCGGCCTCCCCGTCGCCGATCTCGTCTTCGAACGCTTTCACCGCACCTGCACCGGCATAGCCGGATCCGACGACGACGATCTGTGAAGTCATACACGAGAGTCCGCAGGCCGCAGATAAAGTCGCTTTGGAACGCCACTCTCAGCGACTGCGACAACCGTTCCGCCGATCGCCCGACTGCGCGCCGGACGGTCGCAGCGAGCGCTCGGTCCTTACAGCGAGCGCTCGGTCCTTACAGCGAGCGCTCGCCGCATGCGGCGAGCGCCCGACGCCTACAGCGAGAGCCCGGCGTGCCACCGATCGGCGCCCGCCTCGCGTTTCACTTCGTCCATCCGTGCGAGGAGCTTCACGGCGAGACTCGCCGTCTCGGCCGCCCGCGACTCGCCTTCGGTCCGGAACTCGCCGGTGACGCGGTTGGCGTAGACGGAGCAGACCGCCCCGGCGCGGAGCCCGTAGACGCTCGCCACGGTGAGGATCGCCGACGCCTCCATCTCGATGTTCTTCACGTTGGCGTCCCGTAACGCCCGAACCAGCGCGTCGGAGCCGGCCGCCTCGAACCCGTTGAACCCGGGACGTCCCTGCCCGGCGTAAAAGGAGTCCGAGCTCATCGTGACGCCGGTGTGGTAATCGTGTCCGAGCCGCTCGGCGGCGGCGACCAACGCGGAAACGACCTCGCCGTCAGCGGCGGCCGGGTAGTCCTCGCGGACGTACTCGTCGCTGGTGCCCTCCTGCCGGACCGCGCCGGTCGTGATCACCAAGTCACCGACGTCCATCTCCGGCTGGATCGCGCCGCAGGAGCCGACCCGAATGAACGTGTCGACGCCGACGCGGGCCAGTTCCTCGACGGCGATGGCCGCGGACGGCGAGCCGATCCCCGTCGACGTCACCGATATCGGCGTGCCGTCGTAGCTCCCGGTCGCGGTGCGGTACTCGCGGTGATACGCCCGCTCCTCGTGGTCGTCCCAGAGGGCGGTGATCTTGTCGACGCGTTCGGGGTTCCCGGGGAGGAGCACGGCGTCGGCGACGTCGTCCGCGCCGACCTTGACGTGGTACCCGACCTCGTCGTTGGGGTCTTCGCTCCGGTCGCTCTCGTCGGTCATGTCTTCGCCCTTCGGGCACCCATTTAAAAGTAGTTCCGTTCGGCAACTCCCGAGACTCGCGTCCCGTTTCAGGCGTCGCGGGCGTCGTCCAGCGTCCCCTCGTTGATCGTGTTCGGTAACAGCTCGCCGAGGGTGTACTCGCTCGTCTCCTCACCGCCCTCGTCACAGACCACCGGGAGGTCATCGGCGGCGAACTCCGCTAACGTCTGCCGGCACATGCCGCAGGGAGTGACGCCGTCGCGGACGCCGGAGCTCACCGCGAGCCGGTCGAACTCGCGGTGGCCGTTCTTCACCGCCTCCGCGACGGCGACCTCCTCGGCGTGGAGGCTGTTGGAGTAGTTGGCGTTCTCGATGTTACAGCCGGTGTACACCGTCCCGTCGGCGGTCCGGAGCGCGGCACCGACGCGGTACTCGGAGTACGGAACGTGGGCGTCGTCGAGCGCGTCGCGGGCGGCCGCTATCAGCGGATCCATACCGGGCGGTCGGGCGGACCGCGTTTAACTACCCGGGTCCCGCCTCACCGACCGGTGTCGTACTTGTACGTCGCCGTGTCGGGGTCGATGCCGAAATCCTCCGGCGACTCCGTCGCGTCCGACTCACCGGCGTCGGCGGGTTCGGCGTTTTTGAACGCCTCCCGGAACCGGTCCGGCATCTCGAACCCGTCGGTCGCGAGTTCGAGTCCGACCACGCCGCCGCCGAGGAACTCGCGCTTCTCGTCGAGCCGGTCCGACAGCG
>CAZNOA010000058.1:0-9484 GCA_964574565.1 uncultured Halobellus sp.
CCGTGGCTCGTCCCGCTGTTCACCGACGACGCGGCGACGACGCGGTACGCGATCGACTTCGCCCGCGTGTACGGCGTCGCCGGCGCCGCGCTCGTCTGCTTCTCGGCGCTCTCCGGGTCGCTTCAAGGAGCCAGCGAGACGCGGATCCCGCTCGTCGCTCGCGTCTCGGGGATGTTCGGCCTCTTCCTCGGCGCCTCGTGGCTGCTCGGCCGCACGGCCGGACTCGGCCCGACGGGCGCGTACGTCGGCGTCTTCCTCGCGTACGGCTGGATGGCGCTCGTGGTCGCCGCCGGGTTCCGGTACTCCGGCTGGGCCGACCGCGCCGCGAGGATGATGGCCGCCCGCGGCAGCGCGGACTGCGACGTATCCGACGCCGAGGCGATCGGGGGCGAGGGCGCCGACGGCGACCCACCGGACGGCGGGACGACGGGCGATCCGTCGCGGGAGTGATCTCGACCACTCCCGTTTTTTAAGTGTCAGCGGTCGAATCGACCAGTATGGATCTGTCATCCGCGGTCTCCGCGACGGTCGCGACCCTCCGCCGCCGTCCCGCCGACTTGCTCCCGTTCTATCTCCTCGGTACGGCCGTCCCCGTCATCGCGCGAATGGGGCTGTTCGTCGCGCTCGCCGGCGTCTACCTCCACTTCGAGATCACCGGGCGGCTCGCTACCGCCCGGGAGGTGCTCGCCGAGTTAGAGTTGGCGCCGCCGGACCCCGAGGACCCGGAAGCGATCGAAGCGTGGGCAGAGGGGCTGTTGCCGGCGTTGGAGCCGCTCGCCTCACCGACGGCAGTGGCGCTGGTCGCCGCGGGAGGCCTCGCGTTCGTGCTGCTCGCGATACTGTCGTACGCCGCCGTCTCCGCGGGACAGATGTCGGCGGTCGTCGCCCGCCTCCGTAGCGAGCGGGGGCTCTCCGCCGGTATCGCCGGAGTGAGGGACCGCTGGCTCACGTTCCTCGGACTCTACGTCGCCGAGTTCCTGCTGTGGGTCGCCGTGTTGGTCTTCGCCTCGATCGCGGTGGCGCTCGCGTTCCTCGTCAACCCGTTCGTCGGGGCCGTGGCCGCCCTCGGGGTCTTCCTCGTTACCCTCGTCGCCCTGCTCGCCGTCCGCATCGTGTTCGCGTTCGCGCCGGCGGCCATCGTCGTCGACGACGTCGGCGTGGCCGCCTCCGTCTCCGGAGCCGGCGGCTTCGTCCGCTCGAACCCGGCCGACGCCGCCGCGTACCTCGTCGTCGCCGTCGGCGTCGTCGTCGCCATCTCCTCTGCCGCCTCCGCGCTCGCGTTCCTCGGCGGGGGCGCGGTCGTCGCCCTCGTCAGCGCCGTCGTCGCCGCCCCCGCACTCGACCTCCTCAAGACCGTGCTGTACGGGGATCACCGCGGAACCGTCGATCCGGTCGCCCCGCCCGAGGCCCGCCTCCGCGAGCAGTTCGTCGGTGGCGCCCGCCGCGGCTGGCGGGAGATGGCGACGTTCGTCCGTCGGACTCCGGGCCTCCACGCCGTGACGATCCTCGTCGGCGTCGGGTTCGGCGCGCTCGGGTGGCTCGCCGTCGACCCGTTCGTCGGCGCCATCACCACCTCGATCGAGGCGCGACTGGTCGACCACATCGCTCCCGTGGCGGCGCTCAACTTCTTCGGAAACAACTGGGGCGTCGCGATCGCGACGTCGCTGAGCGGCGTCGCGCTGGTGGTTCCGGCCCTCTCGTCGATCGCGTTCAACGGCCTCGCGCTCGGCGCCACCGCGGCGTTAGAGGAGAACCTCCTCGCGCTGATCGCGTTCGTCGTCCCGCACGGAATCTTCGAGATCCCGGCGCTTTTCATCTCCGGAGCGCTCGGCATCCACCTCGGCCTCGTCTCCTGGCGGACGTTCCGCGGGCGGCTTAGCCGCGGGGAGTTCGCCGACAGCCTCGAGAACGCCTTCTGGATCCTGATGGGCGTCGGAATCCTCCTCGCGGTCGCCGCGGTCATCGAGGGATTCGTCAGCCCGTACTACTGGCGGCCGTTCATCTGATCGCGGTCGGGCGCGGCGGCCGATTCGCGGTCCGAACCGCGCGTTGCTCGCTTCCGCGCTCGCCCGTACGTTCAAGTTCCTCCGTCACGAATCCTGACCCGTATGACACGACGCGATCCCTTCACCGAGATCGAGAACCTGCTCGAACGGATGGGCCGCGAGTTCGAGGAGCTCGGCGGTACGCTCGACACGCCGGGAGCCCCGCCGAGCCTCCCGGGCGGTCGCGACCCCGCGGTCGACGTGATAGAAGACGACGAGACGATCACCGTCGTCGCCGACCTTCCCGGCTTCGACGACGACGACATCTCAGTCGAGCTTCACGACGACGCGCTGTCGATCGCGGCGACCCGGGAAGAGGAGACCGAGATTTCGGTCGGGGACGAAGCTGACGACACCGCGGACGGCGACTCGGCCGACGAATCCACGACCGAGGCCGACGTTCGATACCACCGTCGCGAGCGACGCACCCGTTCCGTCTCGCGGCGCGTCCCGATCCCCGCGTCGGTCGAGCGCGACGGCGCGAGCGCCTCGTACGACGACGGCGTGCTCACGGTCTCCCTCCCAAAGCGGTCGGAGACGGGCGCGGACGGACACAGCATCGACGTGAGCTGATCGGAGCTCTCGCCGTCGCCGTCTCCGGTGCCGTCTTCGTCGCCATCGCCGTCTCCGGTGCCGTCGCTGCCAGCGTAGGACCGTCTCCGACGCTGTGCAACGAGATAACAGCAGTCTCTCTGTATTTAATACCGCTGCGCCCCTTGTATACGGTGAGTATCATGAACAGAACGAACCCGTTTGACGAGATAGAGCAGTTCTTCGGCCGCGGCCCGTTCGGAGGCGACCGCGCGTGGGGACGTACGGTTCGAACCACCGACATCGACGTCGCCGAGTACGACGACGAGTTCGTCGTCATGGCGGATCTCCCCGGATACGACCGCGAGGACATCGACGTCCGAGCCGACGACGGCCGACTCACGATCAGCGCCGAGCGAGACACGGCCCACGGACACGAGGACGCCGAGCCCGGACACGACGACGCCGAACACGGACACGACGACGCCGGCCGCCGGTACCTCCGCCGTGAGCGACGCCACGAATCCGTCACGCGAAGCGTCAACCTTCCCGGCTCCGTCATCGAGTCGGAGGCGACCGCAACGTTCCAGAACGGCGTGCTGACCGTCACGCTCCCCAAAGAGATGCACGACGAGACCGACGACGGTCATCGAATCGACGTCGAGTAGCTTCGCCCGCGACGGTCTCAGCCCCCATTTTTCGCGTCGATACCTCACGCTTCCCACACTGACGCCTCGCGCCTTCCATACGTCGGTACTTTCTCTACGCGCCGCTCGCTACGCCTGTACCATGGGATCGGAGTACGCGTCCGCACGTCGCGACCTCGTCGAGCGGCTCCGCCGACAGCTCGACGTCGACGAGCGTACGCTCTCGGCGATCGGCGCGGTTCCGCGTCACGAGTTCGTCACCGACCAACACCGGTCGGAGGCGTACGCCGACCGACCGCTCCCGATCGGTCACGACCAGACGATCAGCGCCCCGCACATGGTCGCGGTCATGACGGACCTCCTCGAAGTCGGGGCCGGCGACCGGGTGTTCGAGGTCGGAACCGGCTGCGGCTACCACGCGGCCGTCGTCGCCGAAATCGTCGGTCCCGGGAACGTGTACACGGTCGAATACGTCCCCGAACTGGCCGACGCGGCCCGGGAACGGCTTCGGCGCCTCGGCTACGACGTCACCGTCCGCGCCGGCGACGGCCGGACCGCGTACCGCGACGAGGAACCGTTCGACGCCGCGTACTTGACGTGTGCGCCGCCCGGCGACGTCCCGGACCCGATCGTCGAGCGAGTGTCGACTGGCGGCCACGTCGTCGCGCCCGTCGGCGGCCGCGGCAGCCAGCGACTCGTCCGCCTGACGGTCCGAGAGGACGGCGTCGACCGCGAGGACCACGGCGGGGTCCGGTTCGTTCCGATGCAGTGATTGGTCTGTAATTCCGGTCGACCCGACGAACGAGCGGTTTTAGAGGACCGGGCACCGAACACGGCCATGGACGAGGCATCGCTTCGGGCCGACATGATCGAGGGGCTCGAACACCAGATCGGGGAGCCGTTGGGTGCGTCCGTGCTGACCGCACTCAAACGCGTCCCGCGAGACGCGTTCGTCGACGACTCCCCGCACGCAAACGGCGCGAGCAGCCAGGCCGGAACGCGCGTCCTCGCGCCCGCCACGGTCGTCCGGCTGATCGCGGCGCTGGACGCCGACGACGGGGACGACATCCTCGTGGTCGGTGCCGGCGTCGGCTATTCCGTCGCGATGCTCGCCGAAATCGCCGGCGCGCGACACGTGCACGCGGTCGACATCGACCGTGAAGCCGTGTCGATCGCGCGGTCGAACCTCTCGACCGCCGGCTACGACGCCGTCCTCGTCGACCGCCGGGACGGCGCCAACGGCCTCCCGGAGTACGCGCCGTACGATCGCATCCTCGTCGAGGCGGCGGTCGTCGAGCCGCCGCGCGCGCTTCGAGAGCAGCTGCGCGCCGACGGCCGGATCGTCTATCCCCGCGGAACGGCGGTCCAGACCATCGCCGCGGTCGAGCCCGTCGGAGACGGTGCGCCCGACTCGGACGACGACGCTCCGGCGGGATTCAGAACCGTCGAAACCGCCGGTCCCGCTCGGCTTCGACCGATGCTCGTCGACGGCGAACAGTCCGGAATCGAGCGAAACCGGACGCGCAGAGAGGACGCCGAGCGAGCCGAGCAGGGACACTTTGGTACGCACGGCTGGGAGCAGGAGTGGATCGACTGGGACGACCGACTCTGAGAGCCGGCCTGACGCCCCTGCGAGGGCTGCTCGTCACTCCCGCGACGACGACTCTCCTACTCCGCGACCACCAGCACGTCCGTGTTCTCTCGGTCGTCGACGTAATCCCCGCCGGCCGGCGGTTTCACGTCTATCGTCAGCGTCCCGTCCGGCTGGTTCGGACCGAGCTCCGGCGCGACGTCGACGGTCGCGACCCCCTCCGCGTTCGTCTGTGCGGTGGCGACGCCGTCGATCTGCGCCGAGCCGCTTCGGACGATCACGGTCGCGTCCGCGACGCGAGTCCCGTCCGGATCGACGACAGCGACGTCCAGCGACTGCTGGCCGGGGGTCGTCACTTCGGGCTGGGGCTGCGCGTCGAGCTCCGTCGAGGCGAGCCCGTCGATGTTCCCGATCATCCCCATCATCACGCTGAGGCTGGCGACGCCGACCACGAGCGCGATGACGAGCCTGACCGGTAACCCTTCGATCGCGCGGCGGTCCGCGCGGAACGAGCGGCGGTTCGCGGTGCGTCCATCTCGTTTCGAGTCGAACATACGCACCGGTGGCCGCGGTATCCCTGATAAACGATCGGCCGAACGGTCCGACCGACCGGACCGGCGTCCGGGCCTTTTTATCGGATACCGCGGCCATCCGCGGTATGCACGTGTTGGGACGCGGGAAGCGATCCGGCACAGACGCCGAACCGGACCCGTCGCTTCCGACGGTTCGGCTCGGGTCGTTCCTCGCTCGCGACGGGAGCGCGGGCGCAACGCTCGGTGTCGACGCCGACGGGCCGCACGCCGGCGTCGTCTTCGGAAAGCGCGGCACGGGGAAATCGTACACGCTCGGCGTCCTCGCAGAGGGGCTCGCAGACGCCCGCGGCGTCTCGCCGGTCGTCGTCGATCCGATGGGCGTGTTCGGCGGCCTCCGGGCCGCGGGCGGGCGGGTGGTCGACCCGGCGGTCCGCCCGACGGCGATTCCCCCCGCCACGTGGCCGGAGCTCGTCGGACTCGATCCCACCAGCGGGGCCGGGAGTCTGCTCTGGCGGGTCGTCGCGGACGTGACCGCCGGCGATGAGCCGGACGCCGAGATCGGATCGGCGTCCGACCGTGACGCCGCACCGTCCCCGTCGCTCGCGGAGTTCAGGGCGCGCATCCGGGACTCGGACGCGCCGTCGGAGGACCGCCGCGCCGCCGCGAACCACTTGCGACTCGCGGCCTCGTGGGGTGTCTTCGACGCGGATGCGCCCCGAGTGACGGCGTTCGCGGCCGACGGCGCCCCGACCGTGCTCGACCTCGCTGGGGTTCCCGAGGCCGCTTCGGCCGCCGTCGTCAGGGCGGTCGCTCGGGGACTCTACGACGCGCGAGTCGCGGACGACGTCGACCGGCTCCCGTGGCTGCTCGTCGACGAGGCGCACGCCTTCTTCGGCAGCGTCGCCGACCGGGCGCTTCGGACGCTACTCACCCGCGGTCGGTCCCCCGGCGTCTCGCTGATCTGCGCCACGCAGCGCCCCGGCGCGGTTCCGAGCGTCGCCGTCTCGCAGTCGGACCTGCTGATAGCCCACCGACTCACCGCCGAGCGGGACGTCGCCCGTCTCGCGGAGGCGGAGGCGACGTACCTCGCTGGCGACCTCGCGTCGCGGCTCCCGACCGGCACCGGCGAGGCGCTCGTCGTCGACGACGCGACGGAGACGGCCCACACCGTTCGCGTCCGTGAGCGCCGGACGCCACACGAGGGCGGCAGCCCGCGCGCCAGTCGGATGCCGGAAGCGATCGACGCCGGCGCGACCGATCCCGAACACGGAAGATAGTGGGGGGTGATGCTCCGTCATGGAACGGACTCCGCTCGGCTTCGTTCTCGTCGCAGTCGGCGGATTCGTCGGCGCAGTTACGAGATACGGGATCGACGTCGCGGTCGGCGACGCGACCGGCTCGGGGACGCTTCTGGTGAACGTTATCGGATCGTTCGCGCTCGGGCTGTTGATCACCCAGGCGACGTCGACTCGCGTTCAGCTGTTCGCGGGGACCGGAGCGCTCTCGTCGTTCACGACGTACAGCGCGTTCGTCGGAGACGCCGTCGCTCTCGGGACGACGCTCGGTACCGCGTACGTCGCTTCGAGCTACGCCCTTGGGTTCGCGGCCGCAGCGGCCGGGCTGCTGCTCGGGAGGCGACTGTGACCGGAATTGATCCCGTCCTCGCGGCGTCGGTCGTCGGCGTCGGCGGCGCGGTCGGCGCGGCGGGGCGTCACGCGGTCGGACTCCGGATCGACGGACGCCGATCGATCGTGGTTGTCAACGCGCTCGGCAGCCTCGTGCTCGGTGTCGTCACCGCGGCCCCGGTCGGCTCGACGCTGGCCCTGTTCGCCGCGGTCGGCTTCTGTGGCGCGTTCACGACGTTCTCGTCGGTCACCGTCGACACCGTCTCGGCCGCGGCCGACGGGGACGTCCGCTCGGCCGCTCTGTTCGCGGTCGAAACCCTGGTGACCGCGCTGCTCGGATTCTTCCTCGGGGCCGCCACCGTCGGCTTGGTCGCGTGAGGGGAGGAACGCGAACACGACCCCGTCGGCGACAGGTACACGGCGGTCCGGCGCGTACCCCCTCGCGTGACAGATGACGCCGAGAGCCGGGTGGACGCAGGAGCCGCCGAAGCGCAGGCTTCCGCCGGAACGAGCGAGGACGCCTCGGACAGCAGCGCCCCCGTCGACTTCGGCGACCTCTCGCTTCCCCAGCGGATCTTCGTCGCCGCGGTCCAAAACCCCGCTCGCGGCGTCGTGATCGTCGGGCTGTTCGCGTTCGCGTTCTCGTTTTACATCGCCTTCTGGATGGCGTTCCCGCGAGTGGCGGCGTTCATGTCGGGTATCGGGCTCGTTATCGCCGGGATCATCGCAGCCGTCTACCTCCTTTCCGGCCGCCTCTCCCGGTGAGTGATGGACCGACTCCGTCGGCGTCGATGAATCCGACCTGATAAACGGGGGTGATTACCGGCCAGATTGACGGGAGACGTCGCCGACCGCGACGGACGAGAGGGCCGGGTCTGTGTCAGGGTCGCGGCTCGTAAAACTCCCGCAGCGGTCGTCCGAACCCGTCGGCGAGCGTCGCGACGGCGTCACCGACCAACACGTCCCGCTCGGAGAACTCTCGTTCCACCTGCGCGCCGAGCGCCACGTCGGTCGCGGCGTCGCTTTCGAGGTACCCCCGCACTGTCGTGAACTCGCGTTCCCGCTCGACAACGTACCGATTCTCGTCGATGAACGGCCCGTAGGTGTCGGGATCGACGTCGTCAGCGTACGACTCGTAGAAGTTCGCGGCGTGTTTCCGAACCGCGACCGGCGGCCCGTCGTGTCGCTCGATAGCCGGCAGCTCCGCGACCGCTAACTCGGCGTACAGCGCGGCGCGAACGGGACGAGCGTGTTCGGCGTCGGCGTTCCCGGAGCCGTTCTCTCCGCCCCCTCCGACCATCGCCTGCGCCCGAAGTACGTCGAACCCGTGCCCGTTTAAGCCGCGGACGATCCCGTCGAGCGAGCGTCGAAGCTGCGGCCAGAGCTGGTCGTCGACCAACTCCGGGGCGTCGAAGACGACGGCGACGGGGGTCGCACCCCGCCGGTCGAGGTGATCACGGACTTCGGCGGCGTCGAGCGGCTCCGGGGCCGCCGGCTCGAACAGCCCCTCGCGGGGAGACGCGAGCAGTTCGCGGGCGTAGTGTTGGAACCGCGCGAGGTTCGCGGCCGAGAGCACGGCCGCGACGTTCCGCGTCGGATCGGTCGGGTCGACGACGACGAGCGGGTCGTCGAAGGTCCGCTCGGCGTGCCCCTCCGGATCGAACTCCATCGGCGGATGCCAGCTTCGGGCCGACTCGACGAGCGGGACGAATCCACCGAGTTCCAAGACGAGCAGCTCGGTCAGGTACCCCGAGAATCCCTCGGTCCGGAGGTCGCTGCCGTAGGCGCCGATCCCCTTCAGAAACGCCTTTGCGAGCACGACGTCGGCCGCGAGGTCGTCGTCGAGCCGCGCCGAGAGGTACGCGTCGTGGAACGGGGTCCGATCGACCGCGGAGACGAGGTCGCCCGCGGTCTCCACGTCGTGACAGGGGACGAGGTCGACGTCGAACCCGTCGTAGGTCCCCTTCACGTACGGGTGTTCGGCGTACTCCTCGTGGCCCTCGGGGAGGACGGCGTGACCGACCGCGAGCCCGTACTCCTCCAACTGCTCGCGGTCGAGATCGGGGTCGAACCGGACGAACAGATCGATGTCGCGGTCGCCGGCGACCCAGGTGCCGCGGGCGGTCGACCCGACCTGTACCACGTCGGCGTCGACGGGGAGGTCGGCGACCGCCTCTCGGGTCCGCTCCGCGAGTTCCGCGGCGACTCGCCGCAGCTGCTCGCGCTCGTCCGCCTCCGGCAGGAACCGCTCGCGAACCCGCGCCAGCACCGCCTCGAGATCGTCCATGGCCGACGTTCATCCGGTCCGGCCGAAAACGTGTCGGTCGTCGCGGACGCCGCCGATATACGCGCTATCGCGGAGCGCGGGCGTCGCGACCGCGGTGCCGAGTCAACCGATCGCACTACCGTCGGGCGGAAACGAAAGCCCTATCAAAACGAATCGAGTACGCTGAACTGAGCCGAAGTAGCTCAGTTGGTAGAGCGCCTCGCTGTTACGACGTTCGGCGGGTTT
>CAZNOA010000059.1:0-9286 GCA_964574565.1 uncultured Halobellus sp.
TCGTCGCCGCCGCGGAGAACTTCCTCGGCCGCGACACCGCCGCGACGATCGAGGCGGTCCACGGCGAGTTGCCCGCGACCTGTGCGATCGAGGGGACCGAGTCGATCTTCGACTGCTCGAAGGCGGCGCGCGTGCTCGGCTGGAAGCCCGACCACTCGTGGCGCGACGCGGAGGACGCGTCGGTTGCGGGTCCGTCGTTCGTGTAGGTGCACCCTGCGGTCGTCGCCGGCGATATCGACGCAGTCGTGCCCTATCCCGCGCTGTTCGGCGCACATGCCGTGTTGACCACGTATTACGGCCGCTCGAACGCGGAGGCGTCACGGCTCATGACGAACTTCATGGACGCGAGTCGGATCCACTGGTACGATCGCACCCCGTCGGATGTCGTCCGAGGCGGATTCGCCCGTGCGGCCGAGACGAACGTCGGCGGGTGGGACGGCTACTACGCACAGGTTGCCGTCGACGAGGGGATGTCCACCGTCGTGACGATCGACGACGACTTCGAACAATTCGACGCCTTCGCAACCGAGGTGATCCTCACGTCCAAGGAGTTTGAGCGGCTAAACCGGTATCTCGGGAGCGATATCTGAACGGGCGGCGTCACCACTCATCTGCCGAAACCTTTGTATAGAATGTATACATAGCAAACAGTATGCCGACTATCTCCACGCGGGTTCCCGAGGACCTCGAAGCGGAACTCGAAGCCTACCTCGACAAGGAACGCCTCGATAGGAGTACGGCGGTCAGAAAGCTCCTCTCGGAGGGACTCGAGGCGTGGCGACGCGACCGCGCGCTCGAACGCTTCGTCGACGGCGACGTTTCATTTATAAAGGCCGCCGAGCTCGCGGACCTGTCGGTCTGGGAGTTCGCGCGGCTCGTCGAGGACGCGGACGCCGCGTGGGTCTCCGGTGATCACCTCGAAGCCGACCTCGAGGAGCTGTGAGCTGGGTCCTCGACGCGACCCCGCTTATATACCTCGCGAAGGCGGAGCGGCTCGACGTCATCGAGACACTGGACGAGCCACGGGTCGTTCCGAAGGCGGTCCACCACGAGGTCGTGACGGCCGGCGTCGAACGCGGCTACGACGACGCCCGCCGGATCGAACGCGCCGTGGAAGCCGACCTTCTCGACATCGTTACTGTCGATCTCGACGAATCGGCGGTCGCGGATCGGCTCCAGCGCCACCCCGGGCTCAGCGACGCCGACGTGGCAGTCCTCGCCTGTGCGGACGCCCGCGACGCGATCGCCGTGATGGACGAGTCCGCCGGGCGGTCCGCCGCCGAGGTCGAGGACATCGAGACGCGGGGGACCGCGTACCTCGTTCTCTCGGCAGTCAAACGGGGTGCGATGGCTCCCGAACGGGGACGCGAGACGATCGACGCGATGGTCGACGCCGGCTGGTACGTCGCACCCGACTTATATACGAAACTCGTCCGAAAATTGGAGTCGTTCGAGTAGCTTCCGCTTCGTGCGGCTCTTCGCCGTCCCGACGCGATCTCGCGTCCGCGAACGCCCGGATCCGCGCTCTGTCCGCCGCACTCACTTCGACCGCTCGCACGCAGATGTTCGTCCCGACAGAGACGGTTCCGTACGTCCCGGAAAGCGACATCGCGAGGCCAAGTATCCCTCTCGCTCCAGTTCGGCGACGAACTCGTCGAACCGCTTCGGATCGCGGTCGACGACGAACCCGCTATCGGTGAGTTCGACGACGGACAGACGTGTCCGTCCGTGCGGCATCGTATATATTCCCCGGCGGGCCGATGCGCTGGGAGCGCCGCAACGAGGGGTCGCGCTCACCGCTCCGGCCGCCCCGTTCAGGTGCCCTTATGTATCCCCCGACCGGACGCGGGAGCATGGACGATCACTCTCACGAACCCGACCCGGACGCGCGCGTGACCGCCCCGATGCAGGAGTTCGGCAGCCGCGAGGTCGGTATCGGGGCCGCCGTCACCCTCGTCGGCCTGCTGCTCGCGTACCTCGTCCCGATCCTGCTCACCCTGTAAGCGAACGGCTCGTATCCGTTTCGACCTGTACGTCCCCGTCACCGGGTACGCTGGCGAGGACCCCGACCCTCCCCTCAGTCCGCGATCGCTTCCGACTCCGCGGTCGCGGCCGCTGGGTCCTGTACCCACAGGTCGCCGAACATATCGTCCTGCTGGAGCCGCACCGCGCCGCGGTGCGCCATGAACAACAGCGCGAGGTACGTCATGAAGGGTCGCCCGCCGGCCGTCTCGATCTCCGCGAACAACACCTCCGTGCGGCCGCGGTCGAACTGCGTCCGGAGGACGCCGTCGATGTCGTCGATCACCTCTTCGATGTCCTCGTCGTGTGTGCGATCGGTCGCCTCGCCGGCGGTCGGCTCGCCGTCGCGTCGGAACTCGTCGCCGGTGTGGTAATCGAGCGTCTGCGTGCCGCGGGCGTAGCCGCTCGGCGAGTCTGAGGTGTCGTACTCGCGGGAGTCCTTCCACCACGAGCCGCGCTCGGCCTCGCGGAGCTCGCGGACGAGCTCGTCGAGCGTCTCCGGTGACCCTCGGGTGTTCTTCCGTTCGAGGCGTCGGTCCATCTCCGCCTCCAGTTCGGCGACCGGGTCGAAGCCGCTCTCGGACGGGTCCGGCGCGCCCCCTTCCATCGCGACTTCCCACGGCTCGGGCTCCGGCTCCGCCTCCTCGTCGTCGTCGTCGGCGAGCATCCCGTCGCTCTTCATTCTGAGCAGGACGCTGGCGTAAAACAGCGCCCGCCCGGTCGTCCGGAGGTCCGTCTCGTCGAGCTTCGAGAGGAAGGCGTCGGTCACCTGCACGATGTCGATGTCCCACGGCTCGATCTCACCCTCCTCCGCGAGCTGAACGAGCAGCTCGACGGGTTCGACTTTCTCGTCGTCGCCGCTCTCGTCGTCTCCCGCCGTCGACCCGTCAGCGCCCGGAACGGCCGAGCCTCCCGCCGAAGATGCCCCGTCACGCTCGCTCGTCAGGTCGAGGTCCGGGAGGCCGTCGCTCGCGTCTGACGTTCCGGCGGACCGCCCGGCCCCACCGGCCGATTCGGGGGGTTCAGTCATCCGCGGTCACCTCTCCGTCGTCGGGATCGTCGCCGAACTGCATCCCGGTCACCGCAGAGAGATTGTCGCCCTGCATCGTGACGCCGATGGCCCGATCGGAGCGTTCCAACAGCGCGGACCGGTGACCGACGACGACGAACTGCGCGTCGGTGGCCAGCTCCTCGATCATGTCGCCGACGCGCTCGGCGTTGACCGCGTCGAGGAACGCGTCGATCTCGTCGAGCGCGTAGAACGGCGCGGGGTTGTGCCGCTGGATAGCGAAAATAAAGGAGAGCGCGGTCAGCGACTTCTCGCCGCCGCTCATCGCTTCGAGGCGCTGGACCGGCTTGTCGGCCGGCTGGGCCTTCATCGTCAGCCCCTCCTCGAACGGGTCCTCCGGATTCTCCAAGAGCAGCTCGCCGGTGCCGGCGGAGAGGCGCGCGAAGATGTCCTCGAAGTGGTCGTTGATCGACTCGAACGTCTCCATGAACGTCGCCTTCTTTTCGGCTTCGTATCCCTCGATCCGCTCTTCGATCCCGTCGCGCTCCTCGACGAGCACGTCGCGGCGCTCCTGTAGCGTGTCGAGGGCGTCCTGTACCTCGTCGTACTCGTCGATCGCGAGCATGTTCACCGGCTCTAACGCGGCCATCTCCGCTTCGAGCTCCTCGATCCGCGACTCGACCTCGTCGAGGTCCGGGATCTCGTCGGCGTCGTACTCGCCGACCTGCGACTCCAGCTCGTCGATCTCCCACGCCAAGCGGTCCCGGCGGTCGGTCAGGTTCTCCAGTTTCGACTCCGCCTCCGAGACGAGCGAGCGCTGCTCGTCGCGCTCGCGGGTCGCTTCCTTGATCTCCTCGCGGAGGGCTTCGCGCTCCGATTTGAGCTCTGCGAGCTCCTCCTCGAGGTCGGCGATCGCCTCGCGTTTCGTCTCTAACGCCGCCGCGTTCTCTTCTATCGTCGCCTCGTACTCCGCTATCGACTCCTCGGCGTCGGCCTTCCGGTTCTGCGCCTCCTCGACGGTGTCATGGAGGTCGTCGACGGCGTCTTCGGCGTACCCCCTCTCCAACTCGAGTTCGTTCTGCCGCCCGTCGAGCGAACTCATCCGGTCTTCGAGGCCGCCGATCGCCTCGCGGATCTCGTCGGCGCGCTCCGAGAGCTCGGGGATCTTCGAGTCGGCGAGTTCCGCTTCTATCTCCGCGATCTCGCCTTCCAGCTCTTCGATCTCGTCGTCGAGTTCGTCGAGCTCGGCGTCGAGCTCGCGCATCTGCTCGTCGACCGACTCGCGTTCCGCCTCCAGCTCTTCGAGCTTCGTTTCGAGCTCGTCGACCCGGTCTTCGGCGTCCGAGAGCTCCGCTTCGGCGCGCTCGACGTCGGCCTCCAGCGACCGGACGCGGTCGGCCGCGTCGGACTTCCGGTCGCGCGCGTCGTCGATATCGGCGGCCAGCTCGTCGATCTCGTCTTGCAGCGACTGGCGCTCGTCTTCAAGCTCCGAGATCTCGGTCGCGAGCCGCTCGAGCTTCCCGCCGCCCGACTTGGTGAACGCGTACCGCGAGCCGCCCCCCGAGCCGCCCGTCATCGCGCCGGACTTCTCGACGAGGTCGCCGTCGAGCGTGACCATCCGGTAGTCGCCCATCAGGTCGCGGGCGGTCGCCATGTCCTCGACGACGAGCGTCGAGCCCAGCACGTACGAGAAGATCGACTCGTATCGCGAGTCGTACTCGACGAGGTTGCGCGCGAAGTCGACGACGCCCGGCATCGACGGCTTGCGCGGGAGGCTCCGATCGTCCATCTTCGTGATCGGGAGGAACGTCGCCCGTCCGGCGTTCCGTCGCTTGAGGTAGTCGATACACGTCGACCCCACTCCGTCGTCGTCGACGACGACGTTCGCGAGCCGGCCGCCCGCGGCCGTCTCACAGGCCTCCGCGTACTCGGCGTCGACGGAGCCGAGTTCGCCGACCGCACCGTGGACACCGTCGATTCCGCCGTTCTTGACCTCGGTGACCGCGCGGGGCCAAGAGGTGTCGCCGCGCTGGTCCGCGGCCGCCTCCAGCTTGGCGTACTCGTTCTGCTTCTCGCGGAGGTCCGCTTCGACCGCCTCGAGGTCCTCGCTCCGCTCCGCCTTCTCGGCGAACAGGTCGGAGACGACGGCTTCGATCTTCTCTTGGTTCTTCTCGGCTTTGTCGAGCTCGCTTTTGAGCTCGGAGATGCGAGCCTTCTGCTCGGGGATCGCCTCGCGCGCCTCCTCAAGCTCCGTCCGCGCCTCGCTCACCGCGTTCGAGCGGCGGCGCGCCTCGTCGAGCAGCCGGTCCTTCTCGCGTTGCGTCTCGTTTTTCGCCTCGCGGCGCTCCTCGACGGTCTCTTTTTTCTCCGACAGCGCCGATTTCAGCTCGTCGAACTCGGTGTCGGCGCCCTCGATTTCGGCCTCGACGTCCGCGAGCGCAGACCGCTTCGTCGCGATCTCGGATTTGACCGACGCCTTCTCGACCTTTATGTCGCGGATCTCCGCGTCGAGCTCGGCTATCGTCTCCTCCTTGCGGTCGATCTGAACGAAGGCGTCCCGCCGCTCCGTCTCCGCCGCATCGGCGCGCTCCTCCGCGGCCTCAATCTTGTCTTCGAGCCGCGAGATCTCGCCTTTTATCTCCTCGATCTCCGATCGGATGGCGATCTGCTCGTCTTCCCCTTTCGTCTCGATCTCGTGATTGAGGTCCGCGAGGTCCTCTTCGAGCCGGGTCAGCTTGCCCTGTCTGGCGTCGAGCTCCGCCCGAAGCTCCGCGATCTCGGCGTCCGCGTCGTCGATGTCGGCCTCGACGGCGTCGAGCGTCTCGCGTTTCTCCTCCAGCTCGGAGGCCTTGAGGAAGCCGCGGTACTCCTCGAGCTCGTCGCGGAACTCCTGGTACTGGAGGGCCGTCTCCCGCTCGTCGGCCAGCTGATCGAGGCGGTCTTTCTTCTCGCTGATCCGAAGGTCCGCCTCTCCGATCCGGTCTTCGACCGTGTCGAGCTCCTCGTAGGCGGCCTCCTTCTTCTCGTCGAACTCCGCGACGCCCGCGATCTCGTCGATGATCCCGCGCCGCTGGTAGGGAGTCATGTTGATGATCTCGGTGACGTCTCCCTGCATCACGACGTTGTATCCCTCCGGCGTCACGCCGGCGGCCGCGAGCAGGTCTCGGACGTCCGAGAGGTTCACCGAGCGCCCGTTGAGGTAGTAGTACGAGTAGTAGTTGTCCTCGGTCTCCTTGACCCGCCGCTTGATCGTTATCTCCGAGACGTCGCCCACGTTTTCTGTGCCCGCGGCGGAGACGACCTGCGACCGGTCGAGCGTCCCGTCCTCGTTCGACAACACCACGGTCACCGACGCCTCGTTCGGCCCGTCGGCGTTTTCACCGTCGTCGTGGCCGGGGTTGTAGATCAGGTCCGTGAGCTTCTTCGCTCTGATTCCGCGGGTGCGCGCGAGCCCGAGCGCGAAGAGGACGCCGTCGATGATGTTCGACTTCCCGGAGCCGTTCGGCCCCGTAACGACCGTGAAGTCGTCGTAAAAGGGGATCCTCGTCGTCCGCCCGAAGCTCTTGAACCCGTCCAGAACGACTTCAGTGATGTGCATGGCGGGAAGGATACGGCCGGTTACGCGACGATGATGTCGCTGTCCGACTCGACCTCGTCGTCCTCGGATTCAGACTCCTCGGTCTTAGCGGCTTCGGCATCCGGCGTCGTGGCTTCCTGTTCGGGGACGAGCACGTCGTCGGCCGCGTCGGCCGCCTCGCCGTCGGCTGACGACTCGCCGTCGGTCCGCTCGACGACTTCGACGTGATCGTCGGAGTGAGTCTGTCGCTCTCCGCCGGCCGACTGGGCGGGTTCTTCGGAGGGAGCGCCCGCCGCCCCGGCGGTTGCTCCCTCGACCGACACCTCTTGGGCGTCCTCGACCTGCCGGACGCGCTCTTTCATTTCCACCAGTTCTTCGGTAAGCCCGTTGACTGCCGCCTGCAGCTCCGCGACCTGTCGTTCGAGATCTTCGACGCGGTTACCCATATACACACCTATGCCAACGCGGGCCGTATAAATCTGCGTCAGACACATGTGTGATCATGCAGCATAGTCAGAGGTGAGGTCGCGGTCCGGCTCCCGTTCGAGATCGGCCGTTTCCAGGCGATCTTCCGCCGGAATCGTCGCTGTTCCGAGTGTCGATGGAGGTACGTTTCGGAATGTTGAAACGCGTCTGTCGATCGTCGGACGAGGGGGGAAGATACTTGTACCGTGGGTCGGTATCGGTGCCGTATGAGCAAGATCACCTTCCGGGCCGACGACGACCTCGTCGAGCGGCTGGAAGCGTGTGACGCCTCGAAAAGCGAGGTGATGCGTGAGGCGCTCCGAACGCACCTCAGCGAGACGGACGGCGCGGAGTCAGACGCGTCGGACACGGTCGACGCCGCGCTGATTGACCGCGTCGACGAACTCATCGCCGACCGCCTCGACGCGGCGTTAGACGAGCGGCTGGGCAACTCGTCCGGGCCGCCTCGTGCAACGCAGACGCCCGGTAACACCGGTGAAATCAACGTAAACGTCACGCTCGACGCGCCCGGTGCCGCCGAAGACGATGCGCGTGTGACGCGTGAGACGGCCGCCGAGAGCGAGTCGAATACGCGTAAGACGCGCGCGGATCCCGACGTGCAAACGCGGGAACAGTCGTGTAGCGGATGTGGCGAAAACGTACCGTCTGACCACGTATACTGCCCGAATTGTGGCGAAAAGCAGTCACACAGAGCGTTCTGTGAGTGCGGGGACGAGCTCCGTACGGACTGGGCGTTCTGTCCGGGATGCGGACGTCGGACCCCGGCCGCGGACGTGTTGAAAGATCGCTAGCGGCCGTCTCGACGCACGTATACGCCAGAAATCGAGCGTTTTCGCGTTCTGTCTTACACCCACCGGTAGTTTTATATTGGTAGCCTCGGTGACTACAACTGCGTAAGACGGTCGTCTTACAGAGACCGTCCGGGGCGGGGTTACCCCCTGCAGTCGGGCGATTCGTCGCTGTAAGACACACGCGTTGCGTGTCCGCCGTCTTACCGGGGGAATACCAATGGAGCGTGTGACACTACGAATCCCGAAACAGCAGATAGATGAGGTCGAACAGATGGTCGAGACGGGCGAGTTCCCGAACCGGAGCGAGGCGATCCGGTCGGCCGTTCGCGACATGTTAAACGAACAGGACGGCGAGCGCGACGAGCGCGGCCGCAACCGCAACTGGGCGAAGGTGTAAATCGATGCAAGATCTCGTTCAAGACGCCCTCGACAACGCGGAAGCGGAGAAGCGCGACATGGACGTCGACATGGACGACGACGAGTTCGGGGACCCCCGGATCGTCATCGTCGGTGCCGGCGGCGCCGGGAACAACACGGTCAACCGACTCTACAACATCGGCGTCGACGGCGCCGACACCGTCGCCATCAACACGGACAAACAGCACCTCAAGATGGTCGAAGCCGACACGAAGATCCTCGTGGGCAAGTCGCTCACGCAGGGGCTCGGCGCGGGCGGCGACCCCAAGATGGGCGAGCGCGCGACCGAGATGGCGCAAGGCACCATCAAAGAGGTGCTCGGCGACGCGGACCTCGTCTTCGTCACCGCCGGAATGGGCGGCGGGACGGGCACGGGCGCAGCGCCCGTCGTCTCGAAGATCGCCAAAGAGCAGGGCGCGATCGTCGTCGGGATGGTCTCGACGCCGTTCAACGTCGAGCGGGCCCGGACGGTGAAAGCCGAGGAGGGACTCGAGACCCTTCGGAACGAGGCCGACTCGATCATCGTCCTCGACAACAACCGGCTGCTCGACTACGTCCCCAACCTGCCGATCGGGAAGGCGTTCTCCGTGATGGACCAGATCATCGCCGAGACCGTCAAGGGGATCTCGGAGACGATCACCCAACCCTCGCTCATCAACCTGGACTACGCGGACATGTCCACGATCATGAATCAGGGTGGCGTGGCCGTCATGCTGGTCGGCGAGACCCAGGACAAAAACAAGACCCAGGAGGTCGTCAACGACGCGATGAACCACCCGCTGCTCGACGTCGACTACCGCGGCGCCAGCGGCGGGCTCGTCCACATCACGGGCGGCCCGGACCTCACGCTGAAAGAGGCCGAGGGGATCGCGAACAACATCACCGAGCGGCTGGAAGCGAGTGCCAACGTCATCTGGGGCGCTCGCATTCAGGACGAGTACAAGGGGAAGGTCCGCGTCATGGCCATCATGACCGGCGTCCAGA
>CAZNOA010000060.1:0-9074 GCA_964574565.1 uncultured Halobellus sp.
ACGGTGCGGACGGCGACGCCGAGTACGATTACCTCGACTACTGGGCGGACCTCCAAGAGAACGACGTCCGCGTGCTCGGCTCGTGGAGCGACTCTTACAGCGCGTGGAGCGAGGGCGAGGCCCCGATGGTCGTCTCCTACTCCACCGACCAGGTGTTCGCGAGCGCGGAGGGGGCGAACCTCGAGGAGCATCAGATCCGGTTTTTAAACGATCAGGCGTACGCGAACCCCGAGGGGATGGCCGTCTTCAACGACGCCGATCACCCGGACCTCGCCCGCGAGTTCATGGCGTTCATGCTCGAACCCGCGGTCCAGGGCGAAATCGCCGAGCGCAACGTCGCCTTCCCCGCGACCGACACCGCCGAGCTGCCGGAGGACTACGCCGAGCTCGCACAGGAGCCCGCCGACCCGGTGACGTTCACCTACGAGGAGCTGCAGGGCTCCGTCGGCGACTGGGTCTCCGACTGGGAGCGTCAGTTCGCCGGCAACTGAGGGCGCCGTGAGCGTCGCCGGCGTCGCCGACCGCATCGAAGGACGGCTCCTGACCGCGCTCGCGGTCGTGACGAGCGCCCTGCTCGTCGTCGCCTTCTACTATCCGGTCAGCACCGTCCTCGTCGAGGCCGTCGTCGTCGACGGCGTCGTCACGCTCGGCGTGTTCGCGGAGATTCTGCGGGACCCGTTCTACTTCGGCGAACTCGCGCGGCTGTTCGCCGGGGAGTCGCCGCTCGCGGTCGCTCCGGACGTCCTCTCGCCGGACCGTCGGCTCGGGATCATCGGGTTCACCGCCTATCAGGCCGCGCTGTCGACGATCGCCAGTGTCGCGCTCGGCCTGCCGGCCGCCTACCTGCTGGCGCGCTTCGAGTTCCGCGGCCGGCGAACGCTCCGG
Source organism: uncultured Halobellus sp. (assembly GCA_964574565.1). Taxonomy (GTDB): domain Archaea; phylum Halobacteriota; class Halobacteria; order Halobacteriales; family Haloferacaceae; genus Halorubrum. Next base: position 886 of record CAZNOA010000060.1, read on the forward strand.
TCGCTCACCATCGTCCCGTTCGTCCTCCCGTCGATCATGGTCGCCGTCGGCTTCGTCGCCACGTTCGGCCGGAACGGGACGCTGAATCGGGTGTTGGACGCGGTCGGGCTCCCGCCCGTCGAGCTCATGTTCACGCTCGAAGCGATCGTGATCGCCCACGCCTTCTACAACGCACCGCTCGTCGCGCGGGTGACGACCGCCGCGTGGGAGTCCGTCGACGCGAGCGCGGTCGAGACCGCTCGGAGCCTCGGTGCGGGGCCGTTTCGGGCCTTCTACGACGTGGTCGCGCCGCAGGTGTATCCCGCGGTGTTGACCGGCGCGGCGCTCACGTTCGTCTTCACGTTCGGCACGTTCCCCATCGTCCTCGCCCTTGGCGGATTCCAGCTGGCGACCGTCGAGGTGTTCATCTACCGGCTCGTGCGCGACCTGAGCTACGCGGAGGCGGCCGCCTTGGCGATCATCGAGCTCGTCATCTCGCTCGGCATCCTGCTCGCGTACCTCCGCTACGAGGCGAAACACACGGTCCGATCGCGGGGGGCTCGGCCGCTCCCCCGGAAGTCGTTGCTTCCCTCGGCGCCGACCGCCAGAGAGCTGCTTCCACGGGTCGGGCTCGCCGCCTACGTCGTCGTCGCCGGGGTCGTCTTCGTCGCGCCCATCGCGTCGATGATCCTCGCGAGCGTCACGGGAGGTGACGGCGCGCTCACGCTCGACCACTACCGGTTCCTCGTCGACCGCCAGCGGACGGGCGCCGCGTTTCAGGTGCGACCGTGGCCCGCGATCCGCAACTCCCTGACGTTCGCGGGCGCGGCGACGCTCCTCGCGCTCCCGATGGGCGTCGTCGTGGCGGTGTTGACGACGCGCCGGTTCCGCGGCCGGAAGCTGGTGGACGCGGCCGCGATGGCGCCGTTCGCGGTGTCGGGGATCATCGTCGGCCTCGGGCTGCTCCGCGGGCTCGTCTTCGGGTTCGAGCTCTGGGGGTGGCGGATAACGGTGGCCGGCTCCGTCGCCATCGTCGTCGCGCACGCGGTCGCGGGCTACCCGTTCGTCGTCCGGACGGTGGCGCCCGGCTTAGAGGGGCTCGACCGCTCGCTGATCGAGTCGGCTCGGTCGCTCGGCGCCTCGCGAGCGCGGGTGATCCGAGACGTCGAACTCCCCTTGGTCTGGCCGGGCGTCGTCGCGGGCGCGGCGTTCGCGTTCGCCATCTCGATCGGCGAGTTCACGGCGACGGTCGTCCTCGCGACGGGCGCGGACGCGTACACGATGCCGGTCGCCATCGAACGATTCATCGGCCGGCGGCTCGGACCGGCGACCGCAATGGGCGTCGTCTTACTCGTCGTCACCGGCCTCAGCTTCGTCGTCATCGAGCGGCTCGGAGGTGAGAGCCGTGGCCTCTGAGCGGCCTGCGGACGAGCGCACGGCCGAGGACCCCGCCGCCGTCGAACTCGACGGCGTGAGCAAGCGCTACGCCGGGACCGCCGCCGTCGACGACGTGAGCCTCCGGATCCGCGAGGGGGAGTTCTTCACGCTCGTCGGCCCGTCGGGCTGCGGGAAGACGACGACGCTCCGGCTGATCGCGGGCTTCGAGACGCCGACCGAGGGAGCGGTCCGCTTCGCCGGCGAGGACGTCTCCGGCGTGCCGCCGGAGGACCGCGACGTGGGGGTCGTCTTCCAGAACTACGCGCTGTTTCCGCACATGACCGTGGGCGAGAACGTCGGCTACGGGCTCAACTTCGCAGACCCGCCCGAGGGGCAGACCCGCGAGGAGCGCGTGGCCGAGCTGTTGGACCTCGTCGACCTGCCCGACGCCGCCGACCGCGACCCCGACAGCCTCTCGGGCGGGCAGCAACAGCGCGTCGCGATGGCGCGCGCGCTCGCGCCCGGTCCCGACCTCCTCCTCTTGGACGAGCCGATGAGCGCGCTTGACGCGCAGCTCCGCGAGCGGCTCCGGGTACAGGTCCGGGCGATCCAGTCGGAGCTGGGTATCACCACCGTCTACGTCACCCACGATCAGGAGGAGGCGCTGGCGATCTCCGACCGGGTGGCGGTGATGCGCGCCGGGGCGCCCGAACAGGTCGCGTCGCCGCAGGCGGTGTACCGCGAGCCGACGAGCCGGTTCGTCGCCGAGTTCGTCGGCGACAACAACGTCTTCGCGGGGTCGGTCACGGCGGTCGCGGAGGGCGCCGGGGTCGACAGCCCGAGCGCCGCCGTCGACGTCGACGGCGAGACGCTCCGCGTCGCGCTCGGCGGGAGAGACGAGGCCGCCGCAATCGGCGTCGGCGACCGCCTCACCTTCTGTGTGCGCCCCGAGTACCTGCGGATCGACGGCGGCGAGAGCCGGCTCCGGGCGACCGTCGCGAGCGCGGAGTTCCTCGGAGAGACGACCCGCGTGACCCTCGACTGGGGCGGCCGCGACCTCGTCGTCCGGACCCGCGATCCGCTCTCTGGAGAGGTCGTCGTCGGCTTCGACCCGGACGACGCACACGTGGTCGGGGTCGAGACGCCGTCGTTGCGGTCGGTTGATCTGACGTAGCTGCGGTCGATCGAGACCCCGAAGCCGCGGTCGATACGTCTTAATTCACGGAGCCGCTACCGGAGATATGGCCTCCGACCCGTGTCACGTCTGCGAGAAACAGGTCCGGATCGCCGGCGGCATCGGCGACCTGTGGAACTTCGCGTTCGAGTCGACGCAGGGGATGACCTTGGAGCTGACCGACGGCTCGGAGTTCTTCCTCTGTTTCGACTGCATGGAGCGGCTCCCGGAGGACCACGAACCGACCGAAGCGGACGTCGCCGACCTGCGGGAGCGGACCGAGCCGGTCGAAAACGACCGGAACCACTTCTGGCACTGGAAGTGAGCGTCGGCCGGGGGCACGCTGTTCACGCTGTCACGGCCGGCCTGTTATATACTCAACTCGCGATCCGTCTCGTTCGTTTCAAACGTATCATAAGGACCATACTCTCCCGCGACCCCATACGAACCAACAGGTGGAGCCAGTGACGAAGAAACGCGAATACCGAGACGACTACGACGACAAGACGCTGTATATCCCCGGCCCGACCGAGGTCCGAGACGACGTGATCGAGGCGATGACGGAGGCGCCGTTCGGTCACCGGATGGACCGGATGACCGACCTGTACACGACCATCGTCGAGGACACGAAGGAGTTCCTCGGCACCGACAACGACGTGATCATCCTCACGGGCTCCGGCACGGAGTTCTGGGAGGCGACGACGCTGAACCTCGTCGACGACCGCGTGCTCGTCCCGGTCTGTGGCGCGTTCAGCGAGCGGTACGCCAACGTCGCCGAGCGGCTCGGCAAGGACGTCGACCGGCTGGAGTACGAGTGGGGGAACGCGGTGAAACCCGAGGACATCCGCGAGGCGCTCGAGGCCAGCGACGAGGGGTACGACATGGTCGCCGGCGTGATGAACGAGAGCTCGACGGGCGTCCGGAACCCGATAGAGGAGATGGGCGACGTGATCGCGGAGTACCCGGACACCTACTTCGCCGTCGACGCCGTCTCGTCGCTCGGCGGGGATCACGTCGACATCGACGGACACGACATCGACGTCATCTTCGCGTCGACGCAGAAGGCGTTCGCGATGCCGCCGGGGCTCGCGGTCTGCGTCGTCAGCCAAGACGCCTACGACCGCGAGGTCGAGAAGGGGACCTCCTCGTGGTACGGCGGCTTCCGGCGCTGTATCGACTACTACGACCGGAAGGGGCAGACCCACTCGACGCCCGCGATCCCGATCATGTTGGCGTATCGCAAGCAGATGAAACGCATGCTCGACGAGGGACACGCGGCCCGCGACGAGCGCCACCGCGAGATGATGGCGTACGTCCACGAGTGGGCCGACGAACACTTCGCGATGTTCCCCGAAGCGGGGTACGAGTCGCAGACGGTCGCCTGCATCGAGAACACGCAGGGGATCGACGTCGCGGCCACGATCGAGCAGGTGAGCGAGGAGTACGACATGGCCTTCTCGAACGGCTACGGCGACATCGCCGAGGAGACGTTCCGCATCGGCCACATGGGCGAGCACACCGTCGAGAGCGTCAAAGCGCTGACCGACGCGATCGAGGACGTCGCGGACCTGTAACCCGCGGCACTCGGCCGACCGGCTACGCCCGCTCTTCGATCAGCTCGATCCGGTATCGGCGGCCGCCGGACCCCGTCTCTTCGACCGCGACGACGACGAACGAGTCCTCGCCGACGTCGATGATGTCGCCCGTCGAGAGCGGGCCGTCTGGCGCGGGCTCGCCGCGTCGCCGTCGGTTCGCTCTCTCGCGCGCGCTCTCATCGTCCACGGCTTCGGGTGCGACGCCGATCGCCGCGCGCTCGGCCGCGATCGCGCGCCGCCAAAACGCGTCCGACGGCGGCAGCGGCTCCAGCCGCTCCGCGAGCTCGGATCTGGTGAGCCGCTTCATCGGTGCTCGGGCCCCCTCGTCGGTCGCTTCGGGCGCGGTCTCACAGCCAGAGCAGCTGCGCGTGTCGCGTCTCGTCGAACTCCAAGACGGTCTCCTCGTCGACGAGCCCGGCCTCGACGGCGACGCCGACGGCCTCGGTGCCGACGATGTTGGCGACCTGCGCGCGGTGGAGTCCGGCGACGACCTCCTCCGGCCCCGCCTCGACGGCGTCCTCGCCGCCGTAGAACGACTCCTCGACGGTGATCGTCGCCTGCCCGTTGTCGTACGTCTCGCCGAGGCAGTCGGTATCGCAGACGGAGACGAGCGTCCCTTCCGGGGTCTCGCGCTCGCGGAGGAGCATCTAAAAGCCCTCGGGCCCCTCGCCTTGGAGCTCGCGTTCCGGCTCCGCGCCCGCCTCGCCGCGGCCGCCGTCACGCGGCCGTCCGCCGGCGCCCGGCCGTCCGCCGGGACCGCCCCGTCCGCTCGTCCCGCCGCGGCCGCCGGGGGTACCCTGCCCCGCCGCGCCCTGACCGGTCTGCTCGTCGACCATCTGGCCCTCCGCCTCGCGGCGGATCTCCTCGGCGCGGTCGGCGACCTCCTCGGCCTGCTCGTGTTCGCCGGCCTCCTCTAACGCCCGGGCTTTCTCCTCTAAGACGCCGGCGCTGCGGTAGCCGAGGCGGATCGCGTTGTCGAAGCAGGTGACGGCGTCCTCGGCGAGGCCGCGTTCGACGAGGAGGAATCCCCGGTTGAACCACGCTTCCGCGAAGCGCGGGTCGGTCTCGACGGCGCGCTCGGCGTGTTCGAGCGCCTGCTCGGTGCGGCCGAACTCCCAGAGCGCGTACGCGAGGTTCGTCTCGGCGGTCGCGGCGTGTTCGGAGCTGTCGTCGATCCGCAGCGCCTCCTCGTACGCGCCGATCGCCTCGTCGAACTCCTCTAACTCGGCGTGGGCCGCGCCCTTGTTCACCCACGCCTCTTGGGCCTCCAGTGAGTCCTCGTCGGCAAACTGCGCGGCGCGCTGGAACGTCTCCGTCGCCTCCTCGTATCGGTTGATCCCCATGTACGAGAGCCCGACGTCGATCAGTCGCTCGACGTCGACGGCGTCGCTCTCGACGTTTCGGCGGTCGAGGATGTCGGTGAGGACGCGGGAGTCGACGGGGTCGACCGTGTTCGGGTCGGCGTCGATCTCCTCGGGGTCGAGGGTGAACTCCTCGTAGTCGGCGTCGACGCCCTGCCCCGCGGAGAACTCGTGGCGGCCGTCGTCGCGTTCGTCGGTCATATGCTCGCCTTTGACGGTCACGACGCGTAAGGGTTGCGTCAGCGTCCACGTACAAGACGAAGCGATGTCTCTTCCACGTCGGTCGTCAGCATCCCCTCCGGAGGCAGGTATATATACCGCGGGGTCGCGTGTTCTTTTCCGCATCGCCATGAAACCGTGTCACAACTGCCAGACGGTCATCGACGAATACGTGTTGGACAAACAGCTCAGGCCCCTGCGCGAGCTCACGGTCGACCACTTCAACGTCTGTGCGGAGTGTGCGACCGTCGTTGCGAACGCGTGCGTGAAGTGCGGCGGCGCGGTGTACGTTCCCCGAAGCGAATCCGTTACGCCCGACTACTGTCCGGCGTGTCGCGCCGACATCATCGACGCGAGCGGTCGCGATCCCGGCTGGACGTGCGGCCACACCTGAAGCCGGCGGGGCGGCGGGCGTATCGGCTTACGCGATCTTCTCGTACTGCTCGGAGAGCTTCGTCGCGGCCTCGTCGAGCAGCTCCGTCTCGTACTCGTCGAGCTCCCACTCGACGATCTCCTCGACCCCGTCCGAACCGAGCTTCGCGGGGACGCCGAACGCGGTGTCTTCGCGGCCGAACTCGCCGTCGAGCACGAGCGAGCAGGGGAGCACCTCGCCCGTGTCGTTCAGGATCGCCTCGACCGTGTGGGCGACGCCGGTCGCGGGGCCCCACTGCGTCGCGCCCTTCCGGCTGATCACGTCCATCGCCGACTCCTGGAGGTCTGCGAGGATCTCCTCGCGCTCGTCGGCGTCGAACGTCGGGTCGCGTCCGTTCACCCGGACCTTCGAGAAGACGGGCGCCTGCGCGTCGCCGTGCTCGCCGAGGATCGTCGCCTCGACGTTCTTCACGGGCGCGTCGAAGCGCTCGGAGAGGACGTACCGGAAGCGCGCGGAGTCGAGCCGCCCGCCGAACCCGATCACCTCGTGGCGGTCGCGGTCGCCCGCCTCGTACAGGTGCCGGTTGAGCAGGTCGACCGGGTTCGAGGTCGTGACGGTGACGAAGTCGTCGTTGTGTTCGGCGAGCGACGAGCCGATGTCCTCCATGATCGGCGCGTTGTCGCCGGCGAGGTCGATCCGCGTCTGTCCCTCTTGACGCGGGATTCCGGCCGTGATCACGACGACGTCCGAGCCGGCGGTGTCCGCGTACTCCCCCTGTCTGACGGTCGTGTTCGAGTCGTAGGCGACGCCGTGGTTCGTGTCCGCTGCCTGCCCGATCGTCGTCTCTCGCTGGTCCGGGATGTCGACGAAGACGAGTTCGTCGACCACGTCGCGCAACGCGAGGTTGTAGCCGGCCGCGGCTCCGACGGTCCCCGCCGCACCGATGACGCTAACTTTTGTCATACGGTGTAAATTCGCGGTCGGCCGGCGAGTAAACGTTTCGGAACCTCACGAATGTATACGCCGGCGGGACGGGGAGCGTCGGGAAAACCGTGAACTACCCCACCTACTCGCTCACGGCTGACGCCGTTCGCTCCTTGAGGAAGTCGGATTAAAAAAAGCTAACACCGGTGGCAACCCAATAACGGGTAGTGCCGACCTTTCGCTACCCGTGTCCCGGCTGCCGGACGACCAACAGCCTCCACGACGCCGACTGCGACTTCGAGGGCGTGAGCTGGCCGACCATCGAGAAGGCGTACACGGACCTGCTGACGGTGTTCACCGCCGAACCGGACGGGCTTGCCGAGTCGACGCTCCGGGAGGCGGTCCACGGCGAGTGGAGCGGGCTCCACAAAGCCGCGCTCAACGCGCTCGAACGCGAACAGCGCGTCGTCGAGGAGGGCGACCGCCTCCGTCTGCTCACCGCCGCGGAGTTCAAAGAGCTCGTCTCCGAGCCGACCCGCGACCCGATGCGGACCGTCTACGAGTACGGCTCCGTCCCGGGCTGCCACGACAACGCCGTCTTCGCGATGGTGGCGTGGTACGAGATGGTCGGGCTCTCTTGGCCGGAGGCCCGCGAGAACGTCGTCGAGTGGCTCCGCGAGTCGGGCGCGTGGGACCGCGGCGGCTTCGAAGAGTCCTCGCCCGAGGAGCTCGTCGACTCGAAACGCCACGTGTACGACGAGGGGTACGGCTGGAAGGAGAAGGGGCAGGCCGCGAAACGCGTCATCGAGCGGCATCTGTGACCGCGATCCGACTGCGATATACCTCCGAGTTGAGTGCACTCGGCGGGCGATCGCCGAGCCGCCGGCGGCCGTTCGGACGATCGCTCCGACCGGTTTAACTCCGCGGGCATCGTTTCACCGCCGTGACACACCCCGAAGCGGGGACGGCCTCGATCCCCGACGCAGATCCGTCGGGGACGGGCGCCGCCGACGAAGCGCGGGAGCCGGCGGTCTCGAACCCCCGGCGCGCGCTCGCGGTCGTGATCGGCGTCGTGTTCATCGATCTGGTCGGCTTCGGCATCGTGATCCCGATTCTCCCCTTTTACGTGCGCTCGTTCGGCGTCAGCGACGCGTTCATCGGCCTGCTCGCCGCGACGTACTCGCTCG
>CAZNOA010000061.1:0-9063 GCA_964574565.1 uncultured Halobellus sp.
TTCGAGGCGATCACGGAGCCGGGGCGGGCCGCGGACCTGCTCAACGGGCTCGTCACGCTCACGGTCGATCGGGGGGCGCTCGGCGTGTACGTGACGCACCTCGCAGATGACTTGAGCCCGCTCCCCGAGGCCGCCCGTATCGACGGGATCTTCGCCGAGGGGCTCACGAACGACTTAGCGCTCCGCGTCGACTACCAGCCGCGGTTCAACACGATCGGTAAGTCGACCCCCGAGTTCATCGTCTCGCGGCTGGTCGCGAACGCCACGGATCGCGGCGTTCGCGCCGGCTTCGAACACCTCGCCGGCGCGGTCGGCGAGGAGGCCGTCCAGCGAACGCTCTCGGACGCGGAGTGGGCGGGGACCGATGACTGACGAGTCCGAGGGCCCTGCGGAGGAGGGCCCGGATCGGATCCGCTCTATCGCGGTCCATCGCGAGGACGTCGCGAACGCCTTGGAAGCGACGCTCCGAAGCGATCGAGCGGTCGTGTTGCGCGTGACGCCGCCGTTCTCCGGTCGGATGCGCGCCCGGCTACACAGTCTCGGGAACGGTACCGGTTCCTCGACGGCGCCGAGCGGGTCGGCAGAGGGGTCCCCGATTCACATCGATCCCCGCGACCTCGTCGCCGAGACCCCTCCGTATCCGGAGGTCGATGAGACGGCCAGCGAGTACCCCGATGCGGACGTCGAGACCCGCCGAGAGCGACACGCGGAGGCCGTCGCGGCGTGGCGCGAGACGGTCCGGCAGTCGGTGGTCTCGTCGGTCGCTGTCGTCGACGGGACGGGAACGGCCCGGGAAGTCGACGTGACCGTCCTCGGGTGAGCCGATCTCGAGATCTCCCTGTCTCAGGACGTCACAGTCGCGAGAACTCACAGTCTTGAGGAGCGCAGTCTCGGGAGCCGCAGAAAGGAATCGGGAGACGCGACTTATAAGCGGAGTCGTTCGACCGCCGTCCCGGCGGTAGCGAACTCCGAGAGCGTGGTCTCCCCGCCGGCGTCGGTGTCATCGGCGGCGGCGTCATCCTCAGCGGCGGCGGGAGGACCGTCCGCTGCGGCGACGACCGCAGTGTGGGCGTCGATCGCCGGATCCAGTCGGACCTCGTACGAGCCGTCCGCAGCGCTTGGCGTCACGAGCGTCGCCTCTTCCGCGGTGTACACCGCGACGACGTCGCCGGTCGTCTCGCCGGAGATGGAGAGGTGATCGCCGAGGTACTCGGCGGTCGCGGTCAGGTCCGGCCCCTCGGGCCGGTCGGTTTCGACGTACCGCTCCCTGACGACGGTCGGGGTCTCGATCGGTTCGCCGGCCTCGATCCCGTGTGCGAGCCGGATGTATCCGGCCATCGTCCACGCGAGCGGCGTCGCCCCGCCGGTGCCCTCGCCGAACTCCCAGCCGTAGTCGGTCGGGTGTTCGCGGTCCCACACCTGTTCGGGGAGCATCATCCCGGAGTTGCCGAATCCGGCCATGGTTTCGAGCAGGGCTTCCGGTTCGAGCGCGTTCTCGTCCGTGCCGCCGAAGGCGTCCGGACCGTCGGCGCGGGCGCGGAGCTCGTACTCGCCCCGCTCACCGGTGAAGATCGGCCAAAGCCGCCCGCGGCCGTCTCCCGTGCCGGCCCACGGCGCGCCGGGGTCGCCGGCGGAGATCTCGCCGTAGGCGTCGCCGACGTACCGGTACCAGGCGGGACCGTACGGCGTGTCGACGCGGATCGAGTCGTCGACGACGGACACGGAGTTCCTGATCGTCGGGTCGTCAGCCGGCTTCACGCCGAGGCGGACGAGCTCGAGGAAGCCGCCGTCGACGATCTCCCGCTCGTCGTACGTCGGCCCGTCGTTGGCGATCGTTCGCGGGCGCCCCGATTCGGGGTCGCCGTCGGCGGTGATACGGAGGTAGTACGGCGTCTCGCCGTACCGGTCGGTTCCCGTCTCGGTCGCGCACCACGCTTCGACGCGCTCCGTCCAATCGTCCGCGAGCGCGAGCCACGCGAGCGCGTCGGCACGGAGCGCCTCCGGCGATTCCTCGCCCGAACGACCCCCCGCGTCGATCCGGTCGGCCTCCGCGAGCGCGAGCGCGGCCCCACAACAGAGCCCGGCGATCTCGGCGGCGATGCTCGACGGCGAGTAGCCGGCCTCCTCTTCCCAGCGCTCTTGGGCCGTCTCCGGACCGTTGGCCGCGATGTACCCGAGCGAGCGGCGGACCTGATCGTAGGTGTAGTCGGCGTCCTCGGGCAACACGCCGTGCTCGTACAGCTGCCAGGCCATCACCGACGGGAACGCGATGTTATCCATCTGCTCGCCGCCCCAGCGGGTCCGCCCGTCGATGTAGGTGTTCTGCGGGAGGAAGCCGTCGTCGTCCTGCTGGGTGTTGTAGAGGTACGCCAGCGCGTCGGCGCCGCGCTCGACCTCGCCGACCTCGATCAGCGCGGTGAACACCTGATACAGGTCGCGCGACCAGACGAAGTTGTAACCGTAGCCGCGGTCCTCGGCGGCGTACTCGGTCTCGCCCCACGGCACCGACGGGCTGGCGATACCCGCGCCGTCGTGACGCTTGTCCTCGACGGCTGCCAGCGTCATCAGCGCGAATCGGTACTGAGTTTCGAGGGCGGGGTCGCCGGTGACCGAGTCGGGGAACTCCCGGTCGGCCAGCCACTCGCGCCACGACCGGACGTACGACTCCGAGACGGTCTGGAACCCGCGAGAGATCGCTCCCCGGGCCTCTCCGAGCGCCGCCGCGGTGTCCGCCTGTTCCGCGAACCCGAGCGCGACGGTGTCGGAGATGGCGGTCCCGCTGCCGACCAGTCCCGCGAGCACGACGTTACCGGTGGCATCCGTGATACCGTCGCCGCGCTCTCCGTCTCCGAAGAGCGCGTTCGCCTCGTCGCTGCCGGCGGAGATGACGCTCGCCCACTCGAACCGGCCTTCGCTCGCGAGCGCGAGCGCGACGTCGAACGGTTCGCCGTCGTCGTCGACTAGCTTCCCCGGCTCGCGGTTCTCCGGCGTGTTGCGCGCGAGCAGGTGGTAGCCGTCCTCGTCGCCGACGCGGTCGCCGCGGTCGTTCGTGCCGACGTTGGTGACCGTCGTGTCGACCAGCGCGTACACGTCGTACTCCTGTGCCCCCTCGAACTCGACGTCGGCGAGGATCGCGTCGCCGTCGGTGTCGACCGCGTACTCGACGGTCAGCGTCCAGCGGTGGCCGTGGCCGTCGCCCGTCTCCCGGATCGTCTGGGTGTACGCCAGGGCGTCGCCGACGGTCGGTTCCGTGTTCCGCTCGACCGTTTCCGTCGTCGTCACGTGGCTCGTCTCGTCGAAGGTCCGGATCGTGTAATCGGTCTCCGGATCGGCCACGAGGAAGTCGAACGTCCGGACGTTCATCACGTCGATTCGCGGGAATCTGGCCTCCGTCAGGGCCCCCTCGGTCAGCGTGAACCACACCGGGACCGGCTCCTCCGCGTCGTGGTCTGCGGGGGTGCCGACGCCGAACTTCCGGCCGGTCGTCCAGTGTGGCGCCTCGTCCGGGCCACGCGGTCTGTCGTGAGGCACCGGAAGCGCCCCGTGTCTCGCGAGCGTCACGGTGGCGTCGATGCGAAGCGCGTGCGACCAGCCGATCGGCGTCGCGCTGTCGAGGTCGCCGTCGTCGAACGCCTGCTCGGCGAACAGCCCCGCATCGTTAACGAAGGGGCCGTCCGGTTCACACAGCGTGTACAGGTCGCGAGCCGCGGCGAACAGGGAGCTCGCGTCCCCGTCCCGCGAGCTGACCACCCCGGCCAACTCGGCAGCGGCCGTCGATCCCCACAGGGTCGCGATCGACCACACCTTCGCACCCCCCTGCTCGACGGTCCGCCAGTCGTCGCCCGTGAACCGAACGAGCCCCTCGACGTCCGAGGTCTCGCGGCGGAGCGCGTCAATCGAGCGTTCGACGTGTGTCGCCACGCGGTCGAGGAACCGGTCGAAGTCGTCGTCGGTGACCGTTTCGGCGGCGGGCACCGCCGTGCCGCCGTCCGTCGCTTCGCTCTGCGGGCGCTCGTTCCGAAGGGCCGCGTACTCGGTGACCGCGCTCGCGAGCGCGAAGGTGCTCGCGTCGGCGCGGTCGTCGCGGCTCTCCGCGCTCGCGCGCTGCGGGAACCGCTCTGTGTCGGGGTTCCATCGGTCGTCGAGTCCGGAGAGCGCGGCGGCCGCAGCCGCTTCCGCCCGAGCCCGAAGCTCCTCGTCGAGCGGCGCGCGGGCGACGGCGGCGAACGCGCGAAGGTACGTCGCGCCGGTGTGCGTGAACCGACCGAGCGCGTTCTCCCAGCAGTTCTGACAGCGGCTGGGAAGACCGTCCTCCTCGGTCGTCTCACAGAGGAAGTCGACCGCGTCCGCGATCGTCTCGTCGACCCGGTCGCGCCACTCCGGGGGCAGCTCCGTCGTCCGCCGGAGCTCGGCGAGGAACGCGACGACGGCCGCGGGCTGATCGAGCTGATCGTTCGGTCCCGCGGTGCCGTTTGCCCCCTCGATGCGGGCGTTCGCCCAACCGGGGGCCACCTTCCCGGAGTCTGCCCACACCCGGTGGGGCCACGAGCCGTCCGCGTCCTGCGTGCGACAGAAGAAGGAGGCGGTCGCGAGCAGCTCCTCGTCGGCGTCCAAGCCGAGCTCGTTGCTCGCGCCCAGAAGCGCCATCGAGACCTCCGCCTCGTCGCGGAACCACGTGTAGCCGTAGCCGCCCGAGGCGGCGTAAAACGAGTCGAACTCCGGCGCTGCGATCCGGGCGCCCGATTCGGCGGTGAGCAGGTCGAGCGCGCGGAGGTCGCTGGCGATCACGCGGCGCCGCGGCGCGTCCGCCGGCACCGCCGGGCCGCGGCCCTCGGCCGCTTCGCGGAGGTCGTCGGCGTCGGGGTACGCGGTCGCGATCCGCGAGAGCTCGTCGATGCGCCGCTGTCGGTCCGGGCCGTCGGTGAGCGCGTCCATCGCGTCGTCGCCAGTCTCGCGCGTCTCGCGGCGGTCGACGACGGCGCGGCTCGCCAGCGTGACGCGTTCGGTCCGGCCGTCCCGCTCGAACGGCGCACGGACGACGACGTCGGGAGTGAGCCGGGAGTCCTCGCGCTGGTCGATCTCACCGCGGTGAGGGAACCCGTCCCCGTTCTCGCCGAGCAGCTCCGAGATCGTGCGGAGTCGCTGGCCGTGTGCGGCCGACAGCCCCGTCGACGCGGTGATGAAGTCGTGCTCGGTCCGGTGGTACACCTCGACGACGCTGCCGTCGTTCGGGCCGGCCCCCTCGTGAACGAGGTTACCGACGCTCCCCTCGACCATGTCGGGCGAGGACGCGCAGGCCGCGACCAGCTCGGCGTCGGCCGGCGGGGCGCCGCGGAGTTCGACGTGAGTCAGGTGCGTGTCGCCGACCACCAGATCGAACTGATGGATCGTGTACCGGCCGGCGTCGTATTCCGTCTCGACGAGCGGCGTGTCTCCGTCGTAGTGTTGTCGGGTCGTCGTGAGGTCGTCGAACCAGCGGACGCCCCGTCCGGCCGTGATCCCCATTCTGAGCCGGTCGGATCCGCCGACTCCCGACAGGGAGTACGAACAGTCGCGGACGGTACCGTCCGGTCCGACGTGGACCAGTCGGCCGTCATCGCCGGTGAACGCGCCGGCCGTCGTGGGACGCTCGGCCGGGTAGCGCTCGCCGCGCCGACGTTCGTGCTCTGTGAGAGCGGTTCGCAGTCGCATAGCGGAACTGCGGCTGCCTTCCTAAAAGCCTTGACGAACGAGGCGACGGTTCCGAGCCGATGCGATCGGACGATCGGAATTCGGTCGAACCAGCGTTCGGGTGTCGGGAGATGCAGCGTCCGGGTTCCCGATTCGAGGCTGAGTGAAGAGCAACACCGAAGACCCCGGGCGTTCATGAGCCTAACATGCACCATCCAGGACCTCCGCGATTCCTCGCGACTGGCGAGACGACCGAGCTGGCCCCCAGGGACCCGGATCCGGACGCGGCGTACGAGTGGCGCGTTGTCGACGCACCGCCGGACAGCGAGTCGACCGTCGGTGACGACCCGGTCGCCGAGTTCACGCCGGACGTACCGGGGCGATTCACCCTCGGGCTCGACGCGCCGGACGGCGATCACCTGCTGACCCTTCGGGCCTTCGCCGCGAGCTACGAGGGCGTCGACGTCGCCGGCGGGAGCGGCACGGCGATCCGGGACCGAGAGGGGGAACACGGGGCGATCGACTACGGCGCCGAGCGCGCCCACGAGGGCGTCGGTCGTCCGCGTGTCCGGCTCGATGCGACCGTCGAGCGGTCGGGGACCGGGGCGGAGAGCGACTCCGAAGCGGTCGTCCGCGCGACGCCGAAGCCGAACCCGGAGTCCGAGCTCGCCGCCGAGGACCTGACGGTGACGTTCGTCGTCGACGACCGGGACGTCGCGGCCGCGGTCGCGTCGGGGCGACGGAACCCCCGCGACGCGGTGCGGACGACCGACGACGGGCGGGGGCTCCGGGTGCCAACCGACGCGGTCCCGGATCGCCTTCGCGTCCACGCCGTGGCGGTCGCACGCGAGCCGGGCAGAGAGCCGCGGATCAGCGTCGCCGACGCGGTCGCAATCGAGCGCACCGGTGAGGGTTCGTTCCCGATCGGGGACGCCCCGAGCGACCCGGAACTGACCGCGCCCGCGGAGCCGACCTTCGAGACGGTTAGGCTCAATCAGCCGCCGGAGTGGACGAACGAGGCAACCGTCTACGAGGTGTTCGTCAGGACGTTCGCCGACTGCGGGGAGGGAGAGACGTTCGACGCGCTCGCCGAGCGGATCCCGAGGATCGCCGACCTCGGCGTCGACACGCTGTGGCTCACGCCCGTCCTCGAACACGACGGGAAGCCACACGGGTACAACATCACCGATTTCTTCGAGGTGGCGTCCGACCTCGGCGAGCGCGACGACTACGAGGCGCTCGTCGAGACCGCTCACGACCACGGGATGCGCGTGCTCTTCGACTTCGTCGCCAACCACACCGCTCGCGACCACGAGTGGTTCGAGGACGCCTACCAGAACCCGGAGTCGCCGTACCGCGACCGGTACGAGTGGCAGGAGTCCGGCGAGCCCGGGACGTACTTCGACTGGGAGCTGATCGCGAACCTGAACCACTCGAACCTCCACGTTCGACGGTTTCTGCTCGACGTCGTCGACGAGTGGGCCCCGCTCGTGGACGGCTTCCGCTGTGACATGGCGTGGGCGGTGCCGGACTCGTTCTGGCGCGAGCTGCGCGACCGGGTGAAGGATATCGACCGGGAGTTCCTCCTGATGGACGAGACGATCCCGTACATCCCCGGCTTCCACGAGGGGATGTTCGACGTCCACTTCGACGCGACGCTGTACTTCCAGCTCCGGCAGGTCGGCCGCGGGGCTGAGCCGGCCGCGACGCTCCTCGACGCGATCGACCAGCGGGCGGAGATCGGCTTTCCGGACCACGCCGGCTTCCTCCAGTACATCGAGAACCACGACGAGACGCGGTACCGCGTCGAATGCGGCGACGCAGCCGCGGCCGCGGCCGGCGCGGCGACGATGACGCTTCCGGGCGTCCCCATGGTGTACGCCGGTCAAGAGATCGGTCAACGCGGGCGTCGTGACGCCATCGCGTGGGACCACGCGCGAGACGGAGTCCGTGACCGCTACGAGCGCCTGTTGGCGACCCGCGACGCACACCCGGCGCTCGGCCCCGACGCCGACCTCGACCGCGTGGAGTATCACGTCGCCAGCGGCGACCTCTCCGAGCGGCCGATCGTCGCCAGCGGGAACATCCACCCCGACGACGTCGTGGCGTTCCGTCGTCGCGGCGAGGCGGAGTCGCTCGTCGTCGTCCTCAACTTCGCTCCCGACGACGCGAGCGTCGCGGTCGAGGCCGGACACGGCGACACGGACCTCGTGACCGGCGAACCCTGCGTCGTCGTCGACGGCGACGGGACCGAACGGATCCAGGTCGAGGACGTCGCAGTCGTGCGGGCCGAGCGATGAGCGGGCCGCAGCCGCCGAGTCCGATCGCGGCCGAGACGGACGCCCTCGTCGAGCGATCGAGACGCGACCGCGAGGAGGCCGAGGACCGCTTCGAGGCCGCTCGGGCGATCGCCGAGCGGCTCGGCGCGCACCCGATCCGTGACGTCGACGCCGATCCCGCGACCGACCCGCCCGAAGGGGTCGCCTTCGGCTTCTGGACGCCCGATCTCGTCGCGGCAGGCGTTCCCGTCGAAGACGTCCGGCTGGAGCTGTTCACGCCCGCCGAAGGTGAGAGTGAAGCGAGCGAAGGGAGCCCGTCAGCCGATCCCGGCCGCGACGACCTCCGCGAAGTCGAGTTTCGCGTCGACCGGGTTCCGGTGGAGCGCGACGACGAGTTCCACTGGGTCGCCGTCGAGGGGATCCCGGTCGGGACGCGCGAGCGACTGGGCGCGCTGTACCAGCTCGCGTACAAACAGGACGGCGAGTGGGAGACGGTCCGTGATCCGCTCGCCTACTCGGTCCCGTTCGGGGCGTTCGCACCGGCCGAGGCGTACGACTGGCCGCGGCTCGACGCAACCCGTCCCGACCGCGGTCACTTCGCGTCGTTCGGGAGCGACGACGAGGCGCTTCCGACGACGGAAGACGACGGGCTCCCGCGCGTCGGCCCCGCGACGAGCATGCTGGAGATCCACCCTGGGACGTCGAGCGAATCGGGGTCGCTGGGGGCGCTCGCAGACCGGTTCGAGGCGATCGGCGAGAAGCTCCGAGACGGCGATCCACTCGCCCCCCACGAGCGCAACTACGCGGGCTACGACGCGGTTCAGCTCATGCCCGTCGAGCCGCTCACGCAGGCGTACGGCCGACAGTGGTACTGGCGGCCCGGCGGAAGCTACGAGCCCGGAGACGTCGGGGGGACCGATCCGACCGACCCCGTCTCCGCCTTCGACCGCGACCGCGACAGCGAGCGCGTAACGGTCGGCGTCGAGCGCCCGGATCAGACGAATTGGGGGTACGACGTGGTCGTGAGCGCCTTTTCGGCGGCCAACCCGGCGATACTGGAGACCGGGCGGCCCGACGAGCTGGTCGATTTCATCGCGGCCTGCCACGCGATGCC
>CAZNOA010000062.1:0-8975 GCA_964574565.1 uncultured Halobellus sp.
AACGTTCGGTCCGTCGTCACTCGGTCCGGCGGCCCCACCGGGATCGCTCCCGAACAGAACCGGTCGGTCGTCACGTCGTACGCGTCGGTGAGTCGGTCGAACATCGCGGACACGTCGTCGCCCGGCGGGGCCGCGAGCCCGTACTCGACGCCGGCGTCACCTCGGGGGATCCGCCACGCGAAGAAGGTCGGGGCGGTGAGGTGGACGTCGACGAGGTCGCCGTCGTCGGACGCGTCGTCGAACGCGAGGACCCCGTGAAGCAGCTCGTCGGGTTCGGGCATCTCGAGCGAGCGCCGAACCCGCGACGTGGGACCGTCGCAGCCGGCGAGCATCCGCGCCTCGAAGCGCTCGGTGGCTCCGCCGTCCGTGGCTTCGACCGGTTCGGCCCCTGTGTCGTCCGACGCTTCTCGGTCACCGGCGACGCTGACTTCGACGGCGACGCGGTCCGGGTGTTCTTCGACGCCCACGACCGTGTGCCCCTCGCGGACGTCGGCTCCCGCCGCGCGCGCCGCGTCCGCGAGCGTCCGGTCGAGGCCCACTCGGTCGATGACGTTCGACACCGGCTGGCGTTTATAAAAGGGATGCGCCTCAGATCCGGGCTCGTCGACGTGGAAGCGCGCGCCGTACACGCGGTTCTGCAGGAGCCGGTCGCGCGCTTCGTCGTCGACGTACTCCCAGATGTCGTCCGAGACGTGACCCGAACAGGCCAGCGGCTCGCCGACGGTTCCCTTCTCCAAGAGGAGGACGTCGCGGCCGGCCGCCGCGGCGCGTTGCGCGAACCGCGACCCGGCCGGACCCGCTCCGACGACGGCGAAATCGTACATGTCCCACATCAACGGCGCGCGCTATATAAGTAGTCGCGGCCTGAACCCGGTTTCACGCTACTCTCGCTCGGCGAGCCACGACAGCGCCTCGTCGAGATCCGTCCGCGGCGGCGAGCAGGTGAACCCCTCGCAGACGTAGGCGGTCGGCTCGTCATCGACCGCGTCACGGCCGGCCCAGATCGGCGGCGCCTCGTCGAGTCCGAGCGCGTCGAGCCACGGCTCTAACTCTGCCGCGGTCGCCGGACGGGGCGCGACGAGCGCACCCGGGAGGTACCGTTCTCCGAGGGTCCGACGCCACGCGTCCGGCACCTCGTCGCCCGCGATCGTCACCTCGACCCCGCCGGAATCGACCCGTTCGGACGCTCGTACGAGCGAGACGTGTTCGAGCGGACTCGCGCGGACGCGATCGGCGTGCGTCGTGACCACCGCCTCTGCGACCTCGCGGAACCGGCTGTCGGTTCGGAACCCGTCGAGGAGCGCGAGCGTCTCCGCGGCCACGCCGAGACTCGATGGAGTCGAGCGATCGGTGAACTCCTGTGGCCGCGCGAACAGCGCGCCGTCGCCGGCGGCTCGGCTCGTTCCCGACCGATCCGCGTCGGGGTCTCGCGTGAAGTAGATGGTCCCGTCGTCGGGGTCGTGGAACTCCCCGACGATCGACGCCGCGAGCCGCAGCGCGAATCCGAGCGGTTCCGGGTCGCCGGTCGCGGCGTAGACGTCGAGCGCCCCGCGAGCGAGGAACGCGTAGTCGTCGAGGTATCCCGGCCCGCCGACGTCGCCGTCGATCCACCGCCGCGCGAGGACCCCCGATTCATCGTCGAACAACCGCTCGCGGCAGAACGCGAGCGCCTCGGACGCGATCGCGGCGTACGGCTCGCCGAGCGTCCGGCTCGCGGTCGCGAACGCGGAGATCGTCCGCCCGTTCCACGACGCGAGCACCTTCTCGTCGCGGGCTGGCCGGGGACGCGACTCCCGCGCCTCGAAGAGGGCGACCCGAGCTTCGGTCAGGATCTCGCCGACCTCGTCGGTGGAACGGTCGTAATCGTCCGCCAGCTCCTCGACCGACGCGGCGACCGTCGGCACGGTCGTCCCGCGCTCGAAGTTCCCGCCCGAGCGGATCCCGTACCGCGACTTCGCGATCGACGCCGCCGGCTCGTCGAGGACCGCGTCCACCTCGGCGGGCGTCCAGACGTAGAACGCGCCTTCGACGTCCGTCTCGGTCTCTGCGCCGTCCCCGCGCCTGCTCGCGGGACGTTGGCTCCGCGCGTCGAGCGTGCTGAAGAACCCGCCCGCCTCGTGACGGAGTTCCCGGTCGACGAACCCGAGCGACTCGCTCGCGATCCGGGCGTACGACGGGTCCCCGGTCAGCCGGTAGCCGTCGAGGTACACCGTTGGCAGCTCCGCGTTGTCGTACAGCATCTTCTCGAAGTGCGGCACCGTCCACTGGCGGTCGACCGCGTACCGATGGAAGCCCCCGCCGATCTGGTCGTACATCCCGCCCGACGCCATCCCGTCGAGCGTCCCGGTCGCCGCGTTACGGGCCGCGTCCCGGCCGCTTCGCGCGTAGTCCCGCAGCAGGATGTCGACCCGGCCCGGCATCGGGAACTTCGCGCCGCGGCCGCTCCCGAACCCGCCGTACTCGTCGTCGTAGCCACGGATCGCGGCGGCGGCGGCCTGACCAACGAGGTCGGCGGTCGCCGGGTCGCCGCCGCCCGACTCCGGAACCGACTCCAGCTCGTCGCGGGCGCTCGTCGTCCACTGCTCGGCGCGCCGTTTCATCTCCTCGCGCTGCTCCGGATCCGCCCACGACTCGGCGATTCGCTCACAGAGGTCGCGGAACCCCGGCTGGTTCCGCCGCGACTCGGGCGGGAAGTAGGTCCCGACGTAGAACGGCTTCCCCTCCGGCGTGCACCACGCGGAGAGCGGCCATCCGCCCCCACCGGTGACGAGCTGTGAGACGGTCATGAACGTGCTGTCCACGTCCGGACGCTCCTCGCGGTCGACTTTGACCGGGACGAACGACTCGTTGAGAACGGCCGCGATCGACTCGTCCTCGAAGCTCTCCTCGGCCATCACGTGACACCAGTGACACGAGGAGTAGCCGATCGAGACGAACACCGGCACGTCGTGCTCCCGTGCCCGCTCGAAGGCGTCGTCCCCCCAGGGCTGCCAGTGGACCGGGTTGTCGGCGTGTTGTCGGAGGTACGGGCTCGCCTCGTCGTCGAGGCGATTCCGCTCCGTCGGCTGTGTCATGGGCGCGGTTCGGGCCGGCGCGGCAAAAACCCGTCACACGAACGGCGGGTGACGACGCGAACCGGGTTCGTATACACGAAGATGCCTATCTCAGCGGGGTTCGAGGGTAACGTTTACACTACCATGCTGTTATCCGTCGACTATGACGGAGACCGTACTCCTCGTCGGCGGCGGCGGACGTGAACACGCGATCGCCCGCGCGGTCGCCGACGACTGCGCGCTGTACGCCTGTGCGAGCAACCGCAACCCCGGGATCCGCCGGCTCGCGGACGGGTTCGAAACCATCGACGAGACCGACGGCGAGGCGATCGCCGCCTACGCGACCGCGGTCGGCGCGGACCTCGCGGTCATCGGTCCGGAGTCCGCGCTCGCCGCCGGGGTCGCGGACGCGCTCGACGACGCGGGCGTCTACGCCTTCGGTCCCCGGGCTGAAGAGGCCCGACTGGAGACCGACAAGGCGTACCAGCGCCGGTTCATGGACGACGCGGCGATCCCGGGCTGTCCCGACTTCGAGGTGTTCGACGACGTGGAGGCCGCCTGCGCGTACATCGACGAGTACGACGGCGACCTCGCGGTGAAGCCGGCCGGCCTCACCGGCGGAAAGGGGGTGAAGGTGATCGGCGATCAGGTGACCCACGAGGAGGCGAAGGCGTACCTCCGGGACTCCGACTACGACCGCGTCGTGTTAGAAGAGCGGCTCGTCGGCGAGGAGTTCACGATCCAGGCGTTCGTCGCGAACGGCGAGGTCCGGACGACGCCGGCCGTGCAGGACCACAAGCGCGCCTACGAGGGCGACGAGGGGCCGAACACCGGCGGCATGGGTTCGTACTCGGACACGGGGCTGTCGCTGCCGTTCATGGCCGACGGCGACTACGACGCCGCCACCGAGGTGCTCGACGCCGTCGTCGACGCCCTTCCCGACTACAAGGGTGTCCTCTACGGGCAGTTCATGCTCACGGACGCGGGGCCGAAAGTCGTCGAGTTCAACGCTCGATTCGGCGACCCGGAGGCGATGAACACCCTCCCGGTGCTCGAAACGCCGTTCATCGACGTGTTGACCGCCGCTCGCGACGAGCGATCGCTTCCGGAGCTCTCCTTCTCGGGCGAGGCGACCGTCTGTAAGTACGCCGTCCCCGACGGCTACCCCGTCGACCCGGAGTCCGGCGCGAGGATCGCGGTCGACGAGGAGAGCGTCGGCGACGCGCTCCTGTTTTACGCGAGCGTCGACGAGCGGGACGACGGGCTCTACACGACGACCTCGCGGTCGTTCGCGGTCGTCGGCCGCGGCGACTCGATCGCGGCCGCGGAGGCGGAGGCCGAGGACGCGCTGTCGGCCGCGGGCGACCGCGTCCGCATCCGCCACGACATCGGGACGGCCTCGCTCGTCGAGCGGCGGATCGAACACATGGACGAGTTACGAAACTGAGGCGGACTCGGCGTCGGTTCGGTACCCTCAACCCTCCCAGGCGGCGGGCGTCCCCAAGCGGCGGCGACTCCACCAGCGATCCTTTTAAGCGAGCCGCGTGAACGTCGGTTCGTGACCCACGAGGACGACGAACCGTCGGTGTCGGCGGGCAGAAGTGAGTCGACGAAGGGCTCGGAAGGCGCTCGCGTCGACCGGTTGGACCGGCATCCGACCGACGGGGTGCGGAACTCGCTGTGGTCGTGGCCCGACGCGAAGTCGCCGCTCGTCGTCGTCCGGAACTACGTCGTCATCGTCCTCGCGCGGATCTGTCCGAGCCTCCGGCTCAAAAACTGGCTGCTGTCGCGGATCGGGGTGACCGTCGGCGCCGGCGTCGCGTGGGGGTTAGAGTCGACGCCCGACGTGTTCTGGCCCGAGCGGATCACCGTCGGCGACGACGCGATCATCGGGTACGACGCCACGCTGTTGTGTCACGAGTTCCTCCGCGACGAGTACCGTCTCGGCGAGGTCGTCGTCGAGGAGGGCGCGATGATCGGGGCGGGCGCGGTCGTTCTCCCGGGCGTGACGATCGGCGAGAACGCCCGCGTCGCCGCGAACTCGCTCGTCGCCGACGACGTGCCCCCGGAGACGACAGCCGCGGGCGTGCCCGCTGAGGTCGTCTCGCGAGCGGACGGCGACTGACGGCGGCTACTCGTCGTCCACCGGACGCTCGTCGGTATCGGCCGCAGAACCGTCGTCTTCCGTCGTCGCCGCTTCCTCCGCGTCGGTGATGTGGGCTTCCGTGCTCACGCTCTCTAAGTCGACGCCGACCTCGCGGGCGACGGCGTCGAGGACGGCCCGCTGTTCGGCCATCTCGTTTTCCAGCTTCTGGACGCGTTCGGAGGTGTCTAACACCGTCGTCTGGGTCTCTTCGACCTCCTCGCGCAGCTCGTTGATCTTCTGGTACGTGCGCTCGGCCCGGTCGGCGAGCGTCTGGATCTTCTTTGCCGTGTCGCCGAATCCCATATCGGTCGGTCGGTCCGACGACACGTGTGCTTTTCCGTTCGGCGCCGTGCGCTCTTTCGGGGAATCGCCTGAGCGTCGACAGCGGCCGGTCGCGTCGAACCCATCCGCGGAGGGCCGACGGGACCGGCGCCCGGGTCGATCCCGCCTCCGTCACGACGGTGGACTTTTGAGCGAACCGCCCGACCGTACGGTATGAGTGTCGATCACATCCTGTTGACGAACGACGACGGCATCGACGCCGTCGGCCTCAGGTCGCTGTACGACGCCCTCGTCGAGGAGTACGAGGTGACGACGCTCGCGCCGACGACGGACCAGTCCTCGGTCGGTCGCGCCCTCTCCGACGACGTCGAGGTCGCGACACACGAGCTCGGCTACGCGGTCGACGGTACCCCTGTCGACTGCGTCGTCGCCGGGCTCGGCGAGCTCGTTCCCGACGCCGACCTCGTCGTCGCGGGCTGTAACAAGGGGGCCAACCTCGGCGCGTACACCCTCGGTCGCTCCGGGACCGTCTCCGCCGCGGTCGAGGCGGCGTTCTTCGGCGTGCCGGCGGTGGCGACATCGATGTACGTTCCCGGCGGGAGCGACTGGTGGAAGCGGGAGCTGTCGCCGACGGAGTTCGGTCACGCGGCGCACACGACGCGGTTCCTCGTCGACGAGGCGGCCGACGCCGGGGTGTTCGACTGCGCCGACTACCTCAACGTCAACGCGCCCCTCGCGGCGGAGACGGACGACGGTCGGCGCGAGCCCGCCCCGATGCGAGTCACGACGCCGTCGACGTGGTACGGCATGGAGGCCACCCGGAACGGCGACGGGCGCCTCAGATTCTCCGACCCGATCTGGGGCCGAATGAGCGAGACGGAGGTCCCGGATCCGGTCGGAACCGACCGGCGGGCCGTCGTGGACGGCGAGGTGTCCGTCTCGCCGTTGTCGGTCCCGCACGCGTCCGAGCCCGACACCGGACTCGACGAGCTGGCGGACGCGTACGAGAGCCCCTCTCGGGTCTGATCGCGGGCGCCTGCCCCGACTACTTGCCGCCGTCGCTGACGGTCACCTTCGCCTCGGTGACGACGCGGTCGCCCATCTCGTACCCCGGCTCGTACACCTCGTGGACGGTTCCTTCGGGCCTCTCGCTGTCGACGCGAAGCATCACCTGATGGCGGGCCGGGTCGACCTCGTCGCCCGGATCGGGGTGGATCGGTTCGACCCCTTCCTCGGCGAGCACCTCGTCGAACTTCTCCAGCGTCGACTCGACGCCGGGACGCAGGTCGCTGCCCTCCTCCTGATCGAGCGCCCGCAGCAGGTCGTTTCTGACCGGCGCGATCCGCTCGACGAGCGCCTCCGACGCGCGCTCGCGGATCTCCTCCTGTTTGCGCTTCGCGCGCTGCTTGTAGTTGCTGAAGTCGGCGCGGACGCGAGCGAGCTTGCTCGTCAGCTCCTCGACCTCCGCCTCGGCCTCGATCAGCTCGTCTCGCGTCTCGGCGAACTCGTCTTCCAAGGTCGCGACCTCCTCGGCGAGCGATTCGTCGTGTTCGGCGACCGCGTCGGCGAGTGAGTCGCCGTCTCCCGTCCTCGCGCGGGTCCTCGCCTCGGTGCCGTTGCGTTTCGCTGCGTCGCCGGTCTCGCCCGCCGCTGACGCGTCGGCGTCGTCGTCCGGGGACTCGACCTCGCCGTCGGCGGCGTCGTCGTCGCTCATGTCCGATCGAAGTCGGTCAGCGTGCATAAGCGTTGCAGAACGGAGCCGAGGACCCCGCCCGCGGACGGGGTTCCGCGCGTCGAGGGGCGACGTCTCGCTCGGATTTATGTGGCGGCCGCTCCTCGGCTCACGCGAGATGCAGGTTCGACCCTCGACGTTCTCGATAGCCGCTCGCGACCCGGAGACCGACGCCGTCGGCGTCGCGGTCCAGTCGAAGTTCATCAGCGTCGGCGCCGTCGTCCCGTTCGTGAGCGCGGACGCCGGCGCGATCGCGACACAGAGCTTCGCGAACGTCGCGTACGGCCCGGAGGGACTCGACCTCCTTCGGGCGGGTCACGACGCGAGCGAGGTCGTCGACCGCCTGACGGCGGCGGACGACGAGGCGCCCTCCAGACAGGTCGGCGTCGTCGGCGTCGACGGATCGACCGCCGCGTTCACCGGCGACGACTGTCACGACCACGCCGGCGACCGACAGGGAGCGCAGTACACGGTTCAGGGGAACATCTTGGAGAACGCGGCGACCCTCGACGCGATGGCGGAGACGTTCGAGACGACCGACGGCGGGCTCCCAGAGCGGCTCATCGCCGCGCTCCACGCCGGCAACGAGACGGGCGGCGACAAGCGGGGCGAGCAGTCCGCCGCGCTGTACGTCGCGAAACCCGAGGGGGGATACGACGGCCGTAACGACCGCTGGATCGACGTGCGCGTCGACGACCACGAGCGCCCGATCGACGAGCTCGAGCGCGTGTTCAAGCTCTACGACGTCACCCTGCTCGAACGCGAGGCCCCCGAGGAGACGCGAGCGCTGACCGGCGACGCCGCGGCGGAAGTGAGCGCCGCGCTCGACGATCTCGGGTTTTATGAGGATGAGTCGGACGGACCGCTCGAAGTGGACGGGTCGTTCGGCGAGGCCGACCGCGACGCGCTGGAGACGTTCCGCGGGATGAACAACTTCGAGAACCATCCGATCCCCGTCTTGGAGGACGCGCTGGCCCGCGGGTGGGAGGCGGCCGACGGGGAGGGCGAAGCGCGGCTCGTCGACGCGGTGTGGCACGGACTCTCGCGGCTTGACCGCGTGTGAGCTCGGCTCGAAGTCGCGGACGCGAGTCCGACCGGTCGTGTTAACTTAAGCATCGATTCCAGCAGACGGCGAAGGCTCGGAGCCATGATTCTGCCGCTGTCGGCTCCGCGTTTCTGAACGTATTTGAAAACGAAGAGGTTCGTCTTTTTACTTCTCTAAAGACACGTTCGACAGCATTCCGATTTCCATGGCGAATGATTTGAAATCGGAGCGAGGTTCGTGAGAGTGCAGCTGTGAGGTGTCCGCCAGCATCAACGAGAAAGAGCGCATCCTCAACGTGGTGTTTCTCTCTGAGATCGCGGAGAAACACCAGGGTGAATTGTTGGTTTTGGACGGGAAATACGTCAACATGGAGGAATTCGTTTGTACGAGGATCCACGGCGGCATACAGCCAGAATCTATCTGAGTCGATCTGAATCGCAGTCTCATCGACCGCGACGCGATTCGGGCTCGCACCGTCAGATGGCTGTAGATCGGCTTTTTGAATCCAGTTGTGAATTGCTGTTCGGCTTCGTTCGACACCCAACTTCTCAAGATATTGTTTGGTATTCGAAAGTGATAGTCCGGCAAGATGGAGTTGAATACCGGTTTCAATGATCTCGTGGGGTGTCCGCTCTCGCTCCACAAACTCCAAGTCTATCCATTTATACTCAAGGACATAAGTACGTGAAGATATTCGGAGGCTCGATGTCATCAAGC
>CAZNOA010000063.1:0-3521 GCA_964574565.1 uncultured Halobellus sp.
CCTACAAGAAAAACACTGACTAGAGTAAGGGAGATCCATCTGACCAACCTCTCCAGTTGTTTCTGTACCACTCCAACCGCAGCGTTGGGATCGTAATTCAGGGCGGCCACCGCTTTCCGACCCGCTTGATCCTGTAATTGCGGGACCGAGAGTTTGCTAAACGCCTCCGCAGCAGGTGGATATTCGTAATAGGCCGCTATGTAGATTTTCACTAAGTCTTCCCGAATGGCCCTGTATTGGTTGAGTGGTAAAATCAAGCGAACGATTCTCTCACCTGATGGGACAACCACATAAGTCGATTAACTGGAATGGCTAATTAATCCTACCCACGGGTATCAGATTAGGCTCTTACCGAACCTAATGAGCCAGCACTATTTGCGAATGGACAGAGTGCCTCGTGACGAATACATAACGCGAGTGTGGTACGAACCGCTGCCGATCTGCGTGAGAGAGTGATCGGTCAGTACAAGGGAGCCACGTATCGATGCCGAACACTGACCTTTCCACAATATGTCAGCAGCGGCGTGCAAGATACAGAGGGTATACTCAGCAAGATCTTGGCCATCACCCCCATATATACAACAAAGAGTGGTGCCTGGAAGACATCCTCGCTGGCGTCGAACTCCCGTTCGTCTACTTCCGGCACCGGCCGGAGACCGATACGCCGTTGAAGAAGCAGGACAGCGGCGAGCGCCCGGTGAACATCTCGAAGGAACTGGGCCAGGTGTTTGAGGACTATATCGGGTTCCGGCGGGTGGAGGCGACCGACGAGTACGGCCGGAAGCCGTTGCTCACCTCGAAGAAGGCGCCGGGACAGGTCACCGTTTCCGGGATCCGAATCCGCGCGTACGAGATGACCCAGCCGTGCCAAGTCGGGAGGGAGTGTCCTCATGATCGCGATCCGGAGGACTGCGAGGCACGTGATCACGGGCAGAAGTCACGTTGTCCGTCGGTCCGGTCGCCGCACAAGTGGCGGACGGGGTCGGTGACGTGGCATCGCGATCGCGGGTGGCCACCCGAGGAGATCGCGGTGAAGATGGCGACCTCTGTGGAGCTCGTGAACAGCGTCTACGACCAACCTGAGAAGCTGAAGCGGATGTCGATCCGCCGCGAGAATCTCGGAAAACTATGCGAAACATGACACTCAAAAACGCCACCAAATCGGATGAACTGCAACTCAGAAGTTGTTTGTGTCCTCAGCGGTCCAATAAAAATTCTGGGTGGTTCTCATCAGTGACGGGCGGATCGTCGATCGCTCGCCGAACCCGCCGACACGTCGCAGCCGTGTCTCAAAACAGCACGTACGCAACGCCGTATGCAATCGCCGCGACGGTCACTGTCGCCGTTCCGGTAACAACGGCCCCCAACGCATCGACCGGTTTCGTGAACCGATGGGGCGTGCTCCCGACACAGACCAGGCTCAGCGCGAGGAGGCTGAACACGAACACTGACGCGTCGTGAATAGTCGGCGGTGGGATAACGAAGATCGCGCCGGAGTACCCCGTCCCGAGCCCTGTCCACGGGTGAACTAATCGGCGGATTGAGACGTCGCGTGAGCGAGCGTACGTCCATATCCCCAGCCACACGGTTCCGATCTCGATGAGAAACGCTGCGAGTAGGTGCAGCGTCGGGTCGGGGTGTAGAGTGACCCGCTGACTCACCAGCGTCGCGTCGAACGGATAGAAAAACAGCGGCGGGGTACCGGTGACCAAGTCCCCGAACGGATGTGAGAGCAACCCGAGAGCCGCGACGGCCAACACCGCTGGCGCGGAGACACCGTGTCGTCGGGCGAACACCGCGACCGCCACGCCAGCGATAGCGTACACTGTCGTGATCCCCGCGACGGCACTGCCACCGCTCACACCAGCAACGGCGATCAGCCCGGCGATGACACCCGCACCGCTAACGCGTCCGATTCGTCTATTCGCGGCTAACAACGCGCCGCCGGTCGCGAGGACGCCGCCGAAGAGGAGCGAGTGAGTCGGGCCTCGATGAATGACGTTCGCCGTGGTCCAGAACACCTCCGGGTCGATCGGCTGAGCGGACTGGAGGGCCAACCCGACCGGCGCGTACACGATATCGACGTCGGGCACGAACGCGAACACCGCGGCGAACGCGCCGAGTTGGAGCGCTCTGTCTCGGCCGACACCGAGACGTCTCGCGGCCAGCGTTCCGACGGCGAACGCCGCGAGACTGTGCCCGACGAACATACCTGTAGTTTCCGTTTAAAAGTAATAAGCATCTCGCGTCGCGCGAGCCGTCGAACGGCACGATCGGTCCGTTCGCGGCCTCGAGCGTCGCGTGCGGGGCAAACGAGATGGATATGGTTCGCCGTCACCGTCGATACCGGTCCCGCAGTTGCGACTCACTCCTCGCCGCCGTCGGGTTGGCCGCTCGGAGCCGGAGCGGTGTCCGGCGAACGCCCCGGGAGCCAGTCATCGATGTTGGTGGCGACGTAGTCGCGGCCACCGAGACCGAACGCGATACCGATCGCGAGAGCGATGCCCGCGGCCAGCCCGTAAGCCGCCGCCTGCGCAAACGTGTTGAGGATCTGGACGTCGACACCCATCGTGCCCAGTCCGATAACGAGCGCGATGAAGTACAGGAACACGCGCATCCCATCGGCGAATACACCGGTGTAGTCGGTCTCCGTGACCGTCTTCGTGTTCGCGACGATCTCGGCGAGGAAGTCGGCGAGAACGAACCCGATGACGACGATGAGCGTCCCCGCGACGAACGCCGGCAGATACGAGACCGCGGTCGCCATCCACTCGGACAGGAGTTCGACCGCGAGGGCATCGGCCGCCGCGAGTATCGCTAGCGCGTACACGAAGTAGGCCACTGAGCGTCCGATACTCCGGGATATCGCCTTTTCAGTCCCGCCTAGCACACCGCCGAGCGGCGTTTTCATAACGAGCCGATCGATCTGAGTCCGATCGGCGACGCGTCGAACGGCGCCGCCCGCGAGACGACCGACGACCCAGCCGATGAGCAGGATGACTACTGCGCCGGCGAGCTGCGGTAGGAAGCTGATCACTGCCGCGACGGCCTCTTGGAGGTAGTCGGGAACGCCCGGTGCACTGACCTGCATGACGACGCTGTCCGTGAATCCCATGGTTCAGAAGAGAGCGCATATCAATATTGTTATTTATAACGATACTTACCACACGCTTCGGCAGCGGTCGGTTAAGATGGCGTGAGATGCGGGCGCACGTGGCGACGACGTGGACGCGGCGAGCGGTACGGGGCAAGCGGTCTCCGAAGCGCGTCGACCACGGCGAGCGCGGACACGTCGACGGCGGACCCAGCAGCGCGCGGCGCGGACGCCCTGCAGTCAGTCGCCGTTCTGACATAAGCCGAACGGGAGACGAGTCTGCGGCCCCGGCGCTGTGCCGGCCGGCAGTATCGGCCCGACAGCGAGCCGAACGAGCCGGGATTCGAGACCGAACGCGACCCCGCGGGACGCGCGGCGAATCCGCGCGCTCTCGCCGTTCATTTCACAGTAATTAACTAATACCGCT
>CAZNOA010000063.1:3621-8581 GCA_964574565.1 uncultured Halobellus sp.
CGTTCATTTCACAGTAATTAACTAATACCGCTAGCGGGCCATTACGAGTATGAGTTCACTTGTTGTGCTCAGATTCAGCGACATAGGCGGTGCAGAGGCGATGCGCGACAGAATGTACGAGCTGCAAAAACGGGAACTGGTCAAACTCGAGGACGCCGCGGTGGTCGTCCGTAACGAGAACGGACGCGCGAAAGTCAAACAGGCCCACAGTCTCGTCGGCGCGGGAGCGCTCGGCGGCGCCTTCTGGGGCATGTTGATCGGGCTGTTGTTTTTCGCTCCGTGGCTCGGCCTGTTGGCCGGCACCACCATGGGCGCAGTGACCGGAAAACTGGGCGATATCGGCATTGACGACGACTTCATCAAGGAGACTCGGGACGCGATCGAGCCCGGGAACTCCGCGCTGTTCCTGCTGGCCCGCGAAGGCAAAACGGAGCGTATCAAACAGGAGCTGTCGGACTTCGAGTACGCGTTCGAGATCATCGAGACCAACCTCAGCCCCGACGACGAGGACAACCTGCGCGCGACGTTCGCCGCCGAGGAAGTCACCGGGTAGGCGCGTGACTGCCGCCGCCGGGGGACGCCGAGTGGTACGAGCGGGGACCGCACGCACGGACTGCCTCGAACGCTCAGACGACCAGACACCCAGTACTACATGCGACTCGTCCAAGTCCTGATCCCTCAGGGAACCCGTTCGGCCGTCCTCGACACGCTCGACGGTCACGGTGTCGACTACGCCGTCTTCGACGAGGTCGGCCGCGGCGGTTTCGAGGCGATGGTCCAGTTTCCCCTCCCGCCGAGCGGAGTGGAACCGGTATTGGACGACCTGATCGAGGCCGGCGTCCGGGAAGACGCGTACACCATCGTCCTCTCGACCGAGACCGTCGTCTCACAGCGGCTGTCCGCGCTCGTCGAACGGTTTCCCGGTCTCCGGATCTCGCGCGAAGAGCTGTACGCACGGGCAGCGGAACTTGCACCCGCGAACTCGACCTTCTTCGCATTTCTCCTCTTAAGTACCGTTATCGCGACGACGGGACTGCTCCTCAACTCCGCGGCGACGATCATCGGCGCAATGGTCGTCGCGCCGCTGATGGGGCCCGCCGTCTCCGCCTCGGTCGGAACGATCCTCGACGACCGTGGGATGACCCGACGCGGCATCAGACTGCAGGTCGTCGGACTGGTCGCCGCCATCGTGACAGCGGCTGTCATGGGTTGGATCCTCCAGCAGACCGTTCTCATTCCGCCGGGACTCGACATCCGGAGCATCCCCCAGATCGCCGAGCGGACGAGTCCGAACTTCCTGTCGCTCTTCCTCGCGCTCGGATCGGGGATCGCCGGGGCGCTCAGCATCATGCGTGGCTCTGGATCGACCCTCGTCGGCGTGGCCATCGCCGTCGCGCTCGTTCCCCCCGCCGCGACCTCCGGCCTCGGAATCGCGTTCGGCCTGCCGGGTGTCGCCATCGCGGGCGCCGTGCTCGTCGTCGTAAACTTGCTCGCGATAAACGTCTCCGCGCTGGTCCTGTTCTGGGGGGCGGGGTTCAAACCACTCGGCGCAGGCGCGCTTGAAGGGGTTCGCGCCTCGCTCGTCTCGCGTATCGTCGTGTTTGTGGCGGCCATCGCAGTGCTTTCGATCGTCCTCGGTGCGGTCACCTGGACGACGTTTCAGACGCAGAGCTTCGAGGAGGAGGCCCGGAGTGAACTCCGGCAACAGTTCGCCGAGGCGGACATCGAGGGGGTCGAGCTCGTCTCGGTGACCGTCGACTACGAACCGGTCGATCTGCTCCTCGGAAACGAACCGCGGGTGAACGTTCTCGTCGGCGTTCCGCGCGATCGCGAGGTGCTGCCCGACCTCGCTCAGCGCTGGGACGACCAGCTGACCGCGGAGTTCGACCGCGATGTCATCGTTCGCGTCGGATTTATCGAGGCACAAGTCTCCGACGGGAAAACGTGGGAACGACAGCCCGTGCGACTAACTGCTCCGACACCGTCCCCATGAGTTCTGAAGTGAGCGACCCACGGGACGAAGACGACTCGCCAATACGGCATCAGAGCGCACTGGCGTACTGGGGCCCGGCTATCGCTGTGAGCTTGGCGATGTTCATCGCCGTCATCGATTCGACGTTGATGAACGTCGCTGTCCCCGCGATCGTCTCGGATCTCGACACCACCGTCCCTGTCGTTCAGGGCGCGATCGCGATCTATTCGCTCGTGATGGCGGCGCTGATGCTCCCCGCCAGTAAGCTCCCGTCGATCTACGGCGTCCGGCGACTGATGCAGGTCACGCTCGTCGTGTACGCCGCCGGGACGCTGCTGGCGGCCGTCAGTTGGAGTCCCGCAGTGCTGTACGTCGGCTGGTCCGTCATCGAGGGCGCCGCGTCGGCCGTCCTCATGCCGCTTACGTTCACCGTACTCGTGGTCACCTACGAGGGGACAGACCGGGCAAAGGCGCTCGGGCTACTCGCGGGCGTGAACGCGACGGGCGCTGCGATCGGACCGATACTCGGCGGCGCGCTCACGACCTTCGCCAGCTGGCGATGGGGCTTCGCCCTCGAGGCGGTCGTCGTGGCCGTCGCGCTCGTGTTCGTTCGCTACGTGAGCGCGGCTCCGCTGGGACAGGAGCGCGGCTCCCTCGATCTGGGCGGGACCGCCCTCTCCGTGGTCGGCGCGACGTCGCTCGTCGTCGGCTTCCTCCTGGCCGGCAAGTTCGGGTGGCTGGTCGCGACGCGGCCGTTCGTCGTCTCCGGTGTCCAGTTCACCCCCTTCGGCACGTCGCCGGCGGTCTGGTTGATCGGGGCGGGGCTGCTCGCGTTCGCCGCGTTCGCCCAATACGAACTCCGGCTGGAACGAGTCGGCGGCTCACCGCTCGTCCCGATACGGATACTGCGGAACCGCGCGTTCACCGCGGGCTCGCTCACGTTCGGCGCCCGGTCGCTCGTCATGGCCGGGTTCATCTTCGTCGTCCCGGTGTACCTCCAGTCGGGGCTCGGGTACACCGCGTTTGGGGCCGGGGTCGCGATGCTCCCGTTCTCGGTCGGGACGCTGCTCGTGTCGACGTTCACGACCGGCTGGCGGAACTACGTCTCGCCGAAGACGCTCATCCAAGCCGGCGTCGTGCTCATGGGTCTCGGACTCCTCCTGCTGTTCGGGCGGACAGCGCCGGATCAGACCGCGATGAGCATGGCGGTGCCGATGGCGGTCGTCGGCGTCGGCGTCGGATTGCTCATGCCGCAACTTGTCAACACGACGTTATCGGCCGTCCCCCAGACGGACTCCTCGGAGGCGTCCGGCGTGATGAACGCCGTCGGGATGCTCGGCTATGCGTTGGGGACGGCCGTCGTGGGGGCCTTCCTCCTCGGGCAGTTCTACCGGGGGGTGATAGACGGCGTGCTCCGTGCGGGCGACGTCACCGTGTCGGCGGCACAGCGCGACGACCTCGCCCGCGCACTGCAACAGGCCGCCGAAACGGCGACCGCGTCGACCCAGCAAGCGTTCTTGGATCGGCTGGCCCCCGCCGAGCGGGAGCTGCTCGACGGGGTCTTCGAGGCGGCCATGATCGGCGCACAACGGGCAACGTTGCTGCTCCTCGTCCTCTTCGCGTTGCTCACTCTCGTCGCTTCGGCGTTCATCCCACGCGACTCAGGTCGGCCCTGACCGGTTCGGCCATCCTGCTCGTCAAAAACGGCAGGACGGTCGACGCGCGATCGCGTTGGGGGCGGCTGGCTGACCAGACGAAAATACAGAGAGGCCGAAACCATATTTGGGGCCCTGCCCGACCACGAGCGTCAGCGGTTCGCCGACCTCGACTCGAGCCGGTCTCCCAACTGATCGGAGATGCCGGTCAGGTACGTCGTCCCGAAGACGGCGACAAGGATGCCACCGATGCTGTTGTACATGAGGTCCAGCACGGTGTCGTCGAGCCCGTACTGCGTGAGCACCTGCGGGATGCCGAACAGGTCCGCGCCCACGGCGATGTAGAACTCGAGGAGCTCCCAGAGCACTCCGAAGGCCAACACGAAGATCAGCAGGTACGCGAACATGAACTTCGGGCCCAGCTGGATGTACTCGGTGTGTTCTTGCAGGGCTCGCGTCGCCGCGTAGCCCGACGCGACGACGATCGACGACGACAGCGCGTGAGTCAGGTGGTCCCACCACCACGTCGCACCGTACAGCGTCTCGAAGTCGAGTCCGGGGAGCGGCACCGTTCCGAGCGCGTGCAGGAACACCGCCATCGTGATCCAGATGACGAGCCACACGTCCATAACGATCTGGTATCGGCGCTCCAGAAGCGCGGGTAACTGCGTGATGAAGAGCCCGACCGCGGCGTCGAACGCAATCACCACGTTGCCGGTGTACAGTCCGACCCCGAGAATGGCGACTAACAGAACTTGGAGAACTCTCACGATTCCCACTTGTGTGCCGTGAGAGACGCGGACGCGGGTCCGAATGCTCATTACGCACTCACCCCCTCTCCGCCGACGCGGTCGCGGTTCGCGTTGAGCTGTCGCTGGAAGTACACCCGAAAGACCCCTCCGGCGACGAACGCCGCCAGTGCCGCGGAGCTGAAAACCATCATCAGCTCCTCGTTGGTTTCGACAAAGGGCGTGTCGAAGTAGTACGCCGAACCCGCCGCCAGAATCGCCCAGAGGCCCGCAGTCGCCAGCGTGGCGAACACGACGAAGAACACGGCGAAGTTCGGCGTCATCCGCACCGACCCCGTCGATTGGAACGCGACGACCACGAGCATCCCCAACGCGGCGATACTGAGGCCGGCGACGACATCGACGAAGAAACTGACCCCGAGCGCTCCTATCGAGAGGGGAATCGCACTGATCAGTAGGAGCGGCCACGGAACCGTTCGTGTCCACGTTCTCTCGACGAGCGCCGGGGTGACGGCGACGAACGCCGCCACGACAGCGAGCGCCATCCGAGCGAACAGGAGCTCCAGAAACGCGCTTATCGCGAC
>CAZNOA010000064.1:0-8463 GCA_964574565.1 uncultured Halobellus sp.
GCTCCTCTCGCTCAGCGACGGCGGCCTCGAGCTCCGACACGAGGGCGCGGAGGGTTCCGGAGACGAAGTCGGCGGCGTCGAGCGCGTCGTCGGGCGCGACGCCGCGCACCGTCGCCGGCTCCGCGCCGGTCTTCGCCGCGACGTGGTCGATCGTCGCCGCCTCGAGCGCCTCGAAGTCGCGGAGCGAGCCGTCCCGGACCGTATCGAGCACGTCGAACGCCGAGTTCGCGAGGTCGCGGGCGGCGTCGAGCTGCTCTCGTCGTCGATCGAGCTCCGCGTCGGCCCCCTCGGCGATCTCGATCTCGCCGTCCTCGCCGGGATCGATCGCCCCGCGAACGTCGGTGAGCGCGTCGGCGGCGTCGCGTAGTCGCTCCTCGTCGAGGGCGTCGAGGTCCTCGAACGGCGGGGCGACGAGCCCGGACTCCCGGAGGGCGAGAGCCGTCTCGACGGCCGCGAGGTCGGAGCCCTCGGCTTCGTCGTACGCGTCGAACGCGTCGACGATCCGGTCGCGGTCGCCGTCGTCGAGCGCCTCCCACGCGTCCCGGGCGGCCACCGCGTCGTCGAGCCGGGATTCGACGGCCTCCCGGTCGCAAAGCGGCGTCAGCACGCGGATCCGGTCGGCGGCGTGGTCGGTCAGGGCGTACCCGGCCGCAAGCGAGAGGAGGTCGTCGTACACGGACCGGGTGTCGCCCGTGGCGAGGACGTCCATGCCGGCCTCGCCGTTCGCCCGGCGGAGGATCCGCGTCGCCCGCCCCCGGTGGAGTCCGGCGTCGACGAGCGCTCGGACGTCGGCCGACTCGATCGCCTCGACCGCTCGCGAGGTTCCCAGCGCCGAGACGAGCTGTTCGCTCGTCTTCGGGCCGATCCCCCAGTAATCCTCGAGTCGCATACGCGGAACTGTCGCGCCGGCGTCTTGGCGTTTTCGTCCTCTCGCCGGGTGACCGTCGTCGCCGATCGCTGTCAGTCCGCCGTCGCCGGCGCGCCCGCGTCAGCCCGCGTCTCGCGGAGGTAGCCCTGGAGGTACGCCCCGATGAACATCCCGGCCACGCCGTAGAGGATGACGGCGTTACCGATACCGAGGCTCGCGTACGCCGCTCCCGGACAGATCCCGGAGAGCCCCCAGCCGACGCCGAAGATCCCGCCGCCGAGCATCACGTCTCGGTCCATCGACTTGAGCCGCCGGCCGAACCGCTTTCCGGTGAGCGGTGCGGACCGGCCGGACGCGGTGAGCGCCCAGAACGTGACGCCCACGACGACGCTCGCGCCGCCCATCACGAACGCGAGGCCGAAATCCCGGAACTGGAGGAACTCCAAGACGATCTCCGGGCGGGCCATCTGGCTCACCGCGAGCCCGACGCCGAACACCGCGCCGCCGACGAAGACAAGCGGTAAGAACAGCGGGTGGCTCTCGTGCTCGGCGACGACGCCGGCGCCGCTCATGGCGTCACCCCCATCGCCATGACGAGCTGGGCGACGCCGATCGCGACGAGCATGAACGTCGCCACGTTGAGGATCGACGTCTTCGAGCCCGAGCCGACCCCGCAGACGCCGTGTCCGGAGGTACATCCCTTGCCGAGTCGCGTGCCGATCCCGATGAGGATCCCGCCGAAGAACAGCCGCGACGGTTGGACCTCAGTCGTCCAGCCGAACTCGCCGGTCGCCAGCGAGTACCCCGCCGCGCCGGCGACGATCCCCAGCGTGAACACGACCCGCCAGTCGCGGGAGGCGACGAACTTCGGCTGTTGAAATCGCCGGAGCTTCGAGCCGTACGACAGCGTCGATTCGAGGAAGGTACTCGCGCCGGCGTGGATCCCGGTGCCGACGTAGATGATGATCGTCCCGAGCCCGATGAGGAGCCCTCCTACGAGATACTGCGTGACTCCCCTCGGGAACAGGGTGTCGACGAGCAGCAGCGCTTCGTTCATACCGTTTTCTCGCGTCCACCGCAAGTAAGTTCCCCGCTCGTCCCGACTTCTTGCCGGTCTCGTCGAGAGACAGAACCAGGCCGTTTCCGGCCGTCGAGGCCACCCGTGCGTCGCTCGCCTCGAACGGGCGCTCCGAACCACCACCAGCTTCTTTCCGACGGGTATCGAGGTGCCGGCATGGACACCCTCGTTACGGACGCGCTGCTGGTCACGATGGACCCGGGGGTACCCGGTTCGACCGGCGACCTCGGGATCGTCGACGACGGCGCGGTCGGCTGGACCGACGGCGAAATCACCTACGTCGGCCCCGCGAGGGACGTCGAAACGGACGACGCCGACCGCATCCTCGCCGCAGACGGCTGTCTCGCGCTCCCCGGGCTCGTGAACGCCCACGTCCACGGGCGGCACACGTTGCTCCGGGGAGCGGCCCAAGACGTCCCCGAAATCGAGTGGATGACCCGGGCGCTCGGCCCCATTACGGCCCACACGACCGCCGAGGACGGCGTGGTCGGCGCGAAGCTCACGGCGATCGAGGCACTCGCCTCCGGAACGACGACGCTCGGCGAGTACGCCGCCGAGGTCGCCGAGCTGATCGAGCGCGTGTACGAACCCCTCGGACTCCGAACCGTCGCCACCGAGACGATCCGCGCGGTCCCCGACGATCGCTCCGATATCGGGCCGGACGAGACGTACCCGTTCGACCGTGAGGCGGGGGAGGCCGCGCTGTCCCGCGCGGAGGACCTGTTCGAACGCTACGACGACGACCCGCTCGTCCGACCGGCGTACGGCCCGCAGGCGTTGGATATGGTACCGCTCGACCTCATCGAATCGATCACCGAGCGAGCGCGAACCCACGATCGGACCGTCCATATGCACGTCGCACAGGGCGACCGCGAGCGCCGACAGATCGCCGCCCGATACGGTGACGGTTCGACGACGGTCGGCGTGTTGGACGACGAGGGACTCCTCGGTGACCACTTGCTCGCCGCCCACCTCCACGGGGCGGAACCGCGCGAGCGAGAGCGGCTCGCCGATGCCGGCGTTCGCATGGTCGGCTGCCCCTCGTCTATCACGGCGATAGACGGTACGGTTCCGCCGATAGTCGGGTACCTCGAACACGGCGGCGCCGTCGGTCTCGGGACGGACCAAGCACCGGGTCCGGGCGGCCACGACGCGCTCCGTGAGGTCCGCACGGCGGCGATGCTGGCGAAGGCGGACCACGGCGACCCGACAGCCATCGACGCGGCCGGCGCGCTCGAACTCGCGACCGTCGGCGGGGCACGCGCGCTCGGGATCGCCGACAGCGTCGGGTCGCTTTCCGAGGGCAAACGCGCCGACGTCGTCGTCTGTGACACGGAGCGAGCGAGCGCCGCGCCCACGGTTCGGCGCCCGTTCCACACCGCGATCCCCAACTTGGTGTACGGTGCCAGCGGCGACGCGGTCCGTGACGTGTTCGTCGACGGCGTCCGGGTCGTCTCTGACGGCCGTATCCCCGGAATCGACGTCGACGGCGTACTCGACGACGCGCACGAACGCGCCGAGCGCGTCTTCCGGGACGCGGAAGCCGACTGGCGGGCCGCCGGCTCGTCGCTCGTCGATTCCGTAGAAGACGGACGGCTCTGAGAACGGGGACTTCCTCTCGAACGGATCCCGAGGACCGCTGACGGCGAGTGACGTACTCGCGGGTGAGCGTCCGTTTACGACGGGTACGTCCGCGATTTCGGGCGATCGCGCGGTTCCGGGAGCGAAACGCCGCCCCGATTCAGCGGGACTGTCGGTAGATCAGGTTCCGCTGGATGTCGTTCGCGCCCTCGTAGATCACCGGGATGCGGACGTCGCGGTAGACGCGGGCGATCCGACGGTCGGTGAGGATCGAGCGCCCGCCGTGGAGCTTCATCCCCTTCTCCGCGCAGTCGGTGGCGACCTCGGTCGATTTCGTCTTCGCGAGGGCCGCCCAGTAGCCGGCGTCGTCGTTGTTCGCGACCTTCTCGCAGGCGCGCCAGTTGAGCGCCCGCGCCGACTCGAAGCCGATCCGCATGTCGGAGAGGGTGTGCTGGACGGCTTGGAACTCGTTGACGGTGCGGCCGAAGGCGTTGCGGTCGTGGACGAACGCTTCGGCCTCCTCGATGGCGGCCGCCGCCAGTCCGAGCCCGTGTCCGCCGACGACGATCCGGCCGTGGTTGAAGAAGTCGGCGAGCACGTAGAAGCCGCCGCCCTCGCTGCCGACGACGTTCTCCTCGGGGACGAAGCAGTCCTCGAAGACGATGTGGCCCTGCTTGGAGGCGCGCATCCCCATCTTCTCGGGGATGTGTTCGGCCTCGTACCCGTCTGAGTCCGTCTCGACGATGAACAGCGTGTAGTTCGAGTAGCGGTCCTCGCCGTCGCCGGTCTTCGCGTAGACGGTGAGCCAGTCGGCCTCGACCGCGTTGCCGACCCAGTACTTCTCGCCGGTGAGCTCGTACCCCCCGTCGACCTTCTCGGCGGCGGTCGTCATCCCGGCCAGGTCCGACCCCGTCTCGGGCTCGGAGACCGCGAGTCCGGAGATCTGTTCGTTCTCCGCGACGGGCCGGAGGTATTCCTCTTTCTGTTCGTCCGTCCCGTACTGCTCGACCATCTCGCAGCCGAAGCTCGCGAGCTGGAGGGTAAGCGCGATGCCAGCGTCCGCGCGATAGAACTCCTCGGCGATGGCGAGGATCTGCGCGAGGTCGTACCCCTTCCCCCCGTACTCTTCGCCGATGTCCTGTGCGACGAGGCCGGCGTCCATCCCGGCCTCTAACACCTCCCACGGGTAGTCGCCTGAGTCGTAGTACGCCTCGGCGCTGGGGGCGATGTACTCGTCGGCGAACCGTCGGGCCTCCGTCTTTACCTCTCGTGCGTGTTCCGGCACGATACTGTCGTCGAGCAGGTCCATGCACGATCTGTGGACCGCGGCGACAAAACGTTCGTGGAACAACGAAGAACTCCGGGAGCGTTTACGACGGCTCGCTCGATCCGACAACGTCCGCTCCGTCCTCGCCTTCGGGCTCCGCCGCCGCGTCTGCGGCATCGGCGTCGGCCCTCACGGCGTCCGAACCGGCCGTCTCCTCCGCGTCCGGGATGACGACGTCCGCGTCCGCTTCGGGTTCGTCGTCGCCCGCCGCGTCTCCGTCACCGGGCTCGGTCGACGCGCTGTCGTCGCCATCGCCGGTCTCGGATTCGTCGCCACTCTTGTTCGTCTTTCCGTCGTCATCGGCGGAGTGTTCCTCTGATTCCGACTCCCCGGGATCGGCCGGGTCGGCGGGTTTGAAACCGGCCATCTCCAACTCCTCTGTGTCCCAGTCTTTCGGGTCGTGACCGCGGCTTCGAAGCGTCGTTTTCACCGCCTCGCGGTCGACCGTGCCGGACACCGTTCGCGGCAGTTCGTCGACGTACGCGACGGTCTTCGGGAGCTTGAACCCGGAGAGCCGGCCGGCCGCGAACTCCATGAGAGCGGCCTCGTCGAGCGGCGGGGCTCTCTCTGATCCACTCGGTTCGGCGCCTTCCGCGTTCACGGGACCGCCATCGACATCGCCGCTCGAGGCCGCTCCGTCACCGCTCTGTTCTGGGCTCCCGCCGTCGTCCGACGCCGACTCGTCCGGACTGAGGTCCGTCCCGACGGCGAGGGACTCGTCACCGGCTCGGAACTGATCCCCGACCGCGACGAGCGCCGAGACGCGCTCGCCCCACACCTCGTCGTCGAGGCCCACGACGGCGACGTCCTCGACGGCCGGAAACTCACAGAACACGTCGACGACCTCGCCGGGCTCGACGTTCTCGCCGCCGCTGATGATCCGGTCGTCGAGACGATTGAGCACGTACAAGAATCCGTTTTCGTCTAAGCGGCCGACATCGCCGGTGTGAAGCCCGTACTCCCCGAACGAGGATCGGTCCAGCGCGTCGCCGTCTGCGTCGGTGTCGATGTACCCTCGCGTCACCGTCGGCCCGTCGACGACGATCTCACCGGTTGCTCCGGGCTCTACTGGGTCGCCGTCCTCGTCGACGACGGTCACGTCGGTCCCGAATAACGGCCGACCGACGGTGTCGAGTCGGCCCCGCGTCTGTCGCGGCGTGGCGGTCGCGATCTGCGAGGCCGACTCGGTCATCCCGTACGTCGGGAACACCGGAATCGAGTAGTCTCGACACCGTTCGAGCAGCTCGTCGGGGGCGGGGGCGCCGCCGAGCAGGACTGCGCGCAGGGAGTCCGAGAGGGTTCCGCGGCGGTCGAGCATCTGTTGGAGCATCGTCGGGACGAGCGAGACGCCCGTGACCTCGTACGCGTCGATGTCGTCTGCGGTACCGCCCGGGTCGAATCCCTCGCGGAGGACCAGCGTCGTACCGTACAGCGCGGAGCGGTACACCGGCGCGAGCCCGCCCATGTGGTGGAGCGCGAGCGAGACGAGCCAGCGGTCGTCCGGCTCGACGCCGAGCCGAAACGCCGACGCGACCGCCGAGCTGTACACGTTTCCGGCGGTGAGGGGAACGGGTTTCGGGTCGCCGGTCGTGCCCGACGTAAAGAGGACACAGAGCGTGTCGTCGAACGCCCACGTCGCCGGATCGACCGGCTCTGGCCCGATGTCGTGCACGGCGGTAACCGTTTCGTCGGCGGGTTCGTCCACGGAGAACACGGGGACGGAGTCGGTACGGGAGACGGCCCCGAGCGCCTTGCTCTCGGTTGATTCCGCACAGACGACGGCCGAGAGATCGACCCCGTCGATCCGCTCCGCGAGCTCGCGCTCGGTGAGCCCCTCGCCGAGCGGGACGAACGTCGCGCCGATCCGCATCGCCGCGTGGATCAGCCCCACGGTTCCCACGTACGGCGGGGTGACCACACCGAGCTTGTCGCCCGCTTCGATCCCGTGTGCGCCGAGGCGTCCGGCCGTCTCGGTGACGAGCCGATCGAGGTCCGTGTACGTCCACGCCCCGCCGTCTTCCGCCCTGACGAGCGCGACCTCGTCCGGCGAAGAGACGACACGGTGTGACAGCCAATCACGCATCGGCGTCACGCCCCCGGCGTCGGCGGCGGGCTGGTCGGTGTCCGGTCACTCATCCTTCGGCTGTCGAACCGTCAGTACGGGTACCTCGGAGGTCCGAACGACCCGTTCAGTGACGCTACCGAGCAGGTAGCGGTCGAGCCCCTTGCGACCGTGCGTCCCCATCACGACGATGTCGATCTCGTTGTCCTCCACGTAGTCGATTATCGAGCGGTACGCGGTGCCGGTCGTCACCGTCGACGTACACTCGACGCCGGCGTCGGCGGCGGCGTCGGCGACGCGAGTCGTCGCCTTGTTTCCCTCCGATTCGAGCGCCTCGACGACGATTTCGGCGCCGGCTTCGAGCGTCGAGTACGCAGCGCCGTCGACGACGTACAGCGCGTGGAGGCGGGCGTCGTACTGTTGGGCGAGGTCGATCGCGTGCTCTATCGCGGCGTCCGATGCCGGACTGCCGTCGGTCGGCACGAGAATCTGAGAGTACATCTCGTCAAGAGGTACGCTCGGTATCGAT
This sequence comes from uncultured Halobellus sp., assembly GCA_964574565.1. Taxonomy (GTDB): domain Archaea; phylum Halobacteriota; class Halobacteria; order Halobacteriales; family Haloferacaceae; genus Halorubrum. Next base: position 7,446 of record CAZNOA010000064.1, read on the forward strand.
TAAAAACCCTATCACGGCGAGCGAGAACTGAGAATTCGTCAGAGTGAGGGCAGTCAGGCTGCTGATTTCGACCGCTTCTACCGGAATCCCATCGCTTCGATCTGCTCTTGATACCGGTTGCGAATGGTGACTTCGGTCACCTGCGCGACGTCGGCGACCTCGCGCTGGGTCTTCTTCTCGTTACAGAGCAGCGACGCGGCGTAGATCGCGGCCGCGGCGAAACCGGTCGGGGACTTGCCCGAGAGCAGTCCCTGCTCGGCGGAGACGTCGATTATTTCCGTCGCCTTCGACTGGACCTCCTCGCTGAGCTGGAGCGCCGAGGCGAACCGCGGGACGAACTGCTTCGGGTCGACCGGCTTGAGCTCCAGTCCGAGCTCCTGTGAGATGTATCGATACGTGCGACCGATCTCCTTCTGCGGGACGCGGGAGACGTCGGCGACTTCGTCGAGGGACCGCGGAATCCCCTCCTGCCGGCAAGCGGCGTACAGGGCGGCTGTCGAGACGCCCTCGATGGAGCGACCTCGGATCAGGTCCTCGTTCAACGCCCGTCGGTAGATGACGGACGCGACCTCGCGCACCGACCGGGGGACGCCGAGCGCGCTCGCCATCCGATCGATCTCCGAGAGCGCGAACTGGAGGTTGCGCTCGCCGGCGTCCTTCGTCCGAATCCGCTCCTGCCACTTGCGCAGGCGGTGCATCTGCGAGCGCTTCTCCGAGGAGAGGGACCGCCCGTACGCGTCCTTGTCTTTCCAGTCGATCGTCGTCGTCAACCCCTTGTCGTGCATCGTCTCCGTGATCGGGGCGCCGACCCGCGACTTCGACTGTCGCTCGGAGTGGTTGAACGCCCGCCACTCCGGGCCGCGGTCGATGTTCTGCTCGTCCAACACGAGCCCACAGTCCTCACAGACGAGCTCTTGGTCGGAGTCGGTGACTATCTCGCTCGACTCACACTCCGGACAGGTAAGCGCGTCCTCGTCCGATTCTCGCTCGGTGTCCCGCTCCTGTTGGCGCTGGCGGC
>CAZNOA010000065.1:0-8158 GCA_964574565.1 uncultured Halobellus sp.
TGCTCGTCGTCGTCGGCGGTGAGAAGGTGCCGTGGGCGCTGTACGAGCGCGCCGACTTCAACGTCGGCGTGACGAACCAGCCGCACTCGGAGGTCGCCGGGCTCGCCGTCTTCTTGGACCGGCTCTTCGCGGGCGACGAACTGGAGCGGGAGTGGGCCGACGCCGACCGACGCGTCGTTCCAGAGGCCGCCGGAAAGACGGTCCTCGACGCCGGAGCGGAGGCCGAATCCGAAGCGGAGGCCGAATCCGACGCCGACGCCGACGCCGAAGCGGACGCCGGCGCCGAGGAGGAGGCCGCAGCGAACGCCGACGGATCCGCGGGCGGGTCGGTCACCGACCACTGATTCGGGGCGCGGAGCCGTCCGCCCCCCGTGCGGTAATGCATAGCTCTTAGTGGCCGTGTCGCCTTCGTCGACACCAAATGGGTACCGGCTCTGACTCCGGAGCGGCCACCGACGACGGGGGAGCCAGAGCGCCGTCCGACCCCGATGACGACCCGCGAATCCTGCTTTTCATGCGGCCGGGCGGTAACCGCGAGCTGCTGAGAGAGACCCTGAGCGACGGGTACGAGGTCGAGACGACCACCGACGCCGAAACGCTCGAATCGGAGCGTCCGTTCGACTGCTGCGTCTTCGACGCCCCGGCGTTCAATCGAGTCGCCGGAACCATTCAACCGAGACGAGAGCCCTCCGCGCCCGCCTTCCTCCCGTTCGTCCTGCTCGTGGCCGACGAGTCGACCGTCCCTTCGATCGGAAATCCGTGGGATTACGTCGACGACGTCATCGATCTTCCGGTCCGAAAGGCGGCGCTCCGCTCCCGGATCGGGAACCTCGTCCAGCGGCGCGAGACGTCGCTGCGGCTCGTGGAACGCGAACGAACCCTCGCCGAGACCGTCGCGGACCTCCGAGTGAAAGAGCGAGCGATGGACGAGGCCCCGGTCGGGATCACCCTCGCGGAGCCTGGCGACGACGAGAACCCGCTGGTGTACACGAACGGGGGCTTCGAGGATCTCACCGGCTACGGCTCCGCGATGCTCGGTGCCGACTGTCGGTTCCTGCAGGGCGACCGGACCGATCCCCAGACCACGGCCGCGATCCGCGAGGCGATCGATTCCGGAGGGGCTATCTCCGTCGACATCCTGAACTACCGAGCGAACGGCCAGCAGTTCTGGAACCGGCTCACGGTCTCGCCGATCCGCGACGACAGCGGTGCGATCACGAACTACGTCGGGTTCCAGACGGATATCACGGATCGGAAGATCCGAGAGCGAAGACTGGAGGTGATGAACCGGGTGCTCAACCACAACCTCCGGAACAAGATGAACCTCATCGAGGGGTACGCGGAGCTGGTGCGCCGGGAGTCGGACGACGGGGCGCTCCACGAACCGCTCGACGTGATCTCCGAGACCGCAAGCGACCTCCTCGGGATCGCGGAAGCGGTACGGAAGATCGAACAGACGCTCTCGGAGCCGCCGAGCGCCCCCACGACCGCCCTGCGAGAACGGCTGGTGGAACTGGTGAGTCGGATGCGGGACCGATACCCCGACGCGACGTTCGAGCTGTCGATGCCGAGCGACGACCCACTCGAGGTCGCCGTGGTCGGGCTGTTGACGGCGATCGAGGAAGGCGTAGAGAACGCCGCCAAACACAACGACGGCCCGAATCCGACGGTGGCGATCGACGTCGAACGACCCTCGCCGGAGTGGATCGCCGTCGAGATCATCGACGACGGTCCGGGCATCCCGGACCACGAGACGCGCGTCCTCGAACACGGTGAGACCTCGCTGAATCACGCGGACCGGCTCGGCATCTGGCTGATGTACTGGGTCGTCAACAAGGCCGGCGGCGAGTTCTCCCTCTCGGCGCTGGAGCGCGGCACCCGGCTCCGGTTCTCCGTTCCCACCCGCCCGTGACCCCGGGGTGCCCGAACGAAGGCGACGACACCGCGAGGGCGCCGCCTCGCCGGTCCGACGCTACACCCCCCGTTTCGACCGGAGCCGCGCGAGCCGGACCCGAGCCTCCTGTCGGCTCGTCCCGCGCACGCGGCCGGTCTCGCCGTCGGCCATCGAGACGAGCGAGAGCCGGTCCAACAGCGGCGGCCAGTCCGCGGCGCCGGCCGCGTCGCTGGCGAACGCGACGGCGTTCCCGAGCCCGTCGCGCTCGGCGGTCCCGCGGTCCGCCACGGCGGCGTCCGCGCTCCGCCGGCTCCCCGCGACGTAGAGCCGATCGCCGACGGCGGCCGGGACCCACGCCGGGAGCACCAGCAGCCAGAGGAGGACGCCGGCGACCGTGTACGCCCACGAAGGGACCCGTTTCCGCGCCGGCTCGTACCCGTGAATCCGGTTCACGCGACGGTCCGCCGCGGTCCGCTCGTCCCGCCGACCGACGAGCAGGGTCGCCAGCAGGGCCACGGTCTCGACGAGCGCCAACGCAGGGATGAGCGCGGTCGTCACCGCCGCTTCGCGGCGCTCGATCCGGACGAGCGCGTGCCGGAGCGCGGCGTCGCGGTCGTCCTGCGGCAGCGAAAGCAGCCGCGTCGAGACGACGAGCCGCGGTCCGCGATAGCCGTCGATCGCGGCGACGTTGGCGGCGTCGGCGCGGGCGACCGTCACCGCCGGGGGGTCGACGCCGACCTCGTCCGCGAGGCGTGCGACGCGGTCGGTGAGGAACTCCGTCGACCGGTCATTGAGGTCGGCCGCGGGAAGCCGCGCGATCCGTCGATCGACGAGAACCGGTCCGAGGACCGCGGAGCCGCCGAGACCGACGGCGGCGGCCGCGACGACGCCGGTTGCGACGAGGCCGACGTTGGTGCCGCCGCCGAAGCCGACGGCGCCGATCCCGACGGGACCGAGGAGCACGAACACCGGCAGGAGGGGGATCGCGACGAGCAGCACCGGGACCGAGAGGAGCGCCACGGCGCCGACCGCTCTCCGTCCTCGCGCCGCTGTGGTCTCCGCCATACGGTCGACTGGTCACACACGTGGCCTAAAGCTTTGCCGGAGCCGGCGACGACCTCGGGACCCGCTGTGCCGGCGGTGGGATTGTGGGCCTTTCGGAGCTTTTAACCCGATTCCACCCCCAATTTCAGCTAATGGCTTTTGAGGATCTACTGAACGACCCCGTCATCCAGAAGTACCTCCACGAGCTGGTGGGGCCGACGGGGATGCCGGTCGCGGCCGCGCCGCCCGACGGCGAGGTCACCGACGAAGAGTTGGCCGAAGAGCTCGGACTGGAGCTCAACGACGTCCGACGCGCGCTGTTCATCCTGTACGAGAACGACCTCGCCACCTATCGTCGGGTGCGCGACGAGGACTCGGGATGGCTGACGTACCTCTGGACGTTCCACTACGACAACATTCCGGAGAACCTCGAAGAGGAGATGTACCGACTGCTCGACGCCTTGGAGGACCGCGAGGAGTACGAGCGCACCCACGAGTTCTACCTCTGTGAGGTGTGTTCGATCCGCTTCGAGTTCGGCGAGGCGATGGACTTCGGCTTCGAGTGTCCCGAGTGCGGCTCGCCCGTCGAATCGATGGATAACGACCGGCTCCGCGAGGCGATGGAGTACCGCGTCGAGGAGATCCGCGACGAACTCAACGTGGACGTGACCGGCTGATGGTCGTCCTCGCAACCAAGTGTTACGTGAGCGGTGACGCCCGCGACCGAGCGCTCGACGGCATGGGATCGCTCGTCGCCAACGACGTCGGCGACCTCCACGTCGACTGGCAGGTGGGCGTCCGAGAGGACGGGTTCGTCCAGGTCGACGTCAGCGGCGAGGACGCCGAAGTCGCCCGCAACGTCCTCGCGGAGACGTGGGGCGAAATCGTCGCGCACGACGCGGGGTTAGTCGCCGGCGAAACGTACGTCGGAACGCTCGAATCGTGGGACGACGACGGGTTCGTCCTCGACGCGGGCACCGAGGTACGGATCCCCGCCGACGAGATCGGGCTCGGCAGGGGATCGCCGGCGCAGGTCGTCGAGCGGTTCGGGCTGGTGCAACACCTCCCGGTTCAGTTCGTCTACGGCGGCGACGTCGGCGACCCCGAATCGGAGCCGAGCCGCCTGGCGGACGCCGAGCGGGACCGCCTCTACGACTGGCAGCGCGGCAACGGCCGGCTCAACGTCAACTCCGCGACTCGCGGCGAGGTCCGCGCGACCGTGAACCGCGCGGGACACGCCCAAGACATCGTCACCGTCGAGCGGCTCGGGCTCCTCGAACAGAGCATCATCTGCACCGAAGACACCGACCCGCCGGGACTTTTGGCCGCCATCGGCTCGTATCTCCCGGCCGAGATGCGCTGTGTCGTCTAACGTGAACTGAACCCGTGAACAGACGCTTCGCCCTCGCGGTCGCCGTCGTCGCCCTCCTCGCCGTCAGCGCCGGCTGTCTCGGCTACGTCACCGGGGGTGGTGAGGTCGCCAACGAGACGCTCGACGCCGACCCGCCGCGCGAGTACAACTTCGACACCGACCGCGACGCCGAGATCGACCTCTCGACCGACTCGCAGTACACGGTCGTCTACAACGTCTCCGGCATCGACGAACTCCGGCTGTACGAGGGGACGGTGTACGCCGGCGATCAGCCGCTGGAGTTCGAGGCGTTCCGCTACCAGTACCCCGACGGCGAGGTCATCGACGGCAGCGAGTTCCGCGCTCGCGGCGGCGAGATCGACCGCACCCCCGACGAGACGTGGGTCCGGTTCGCGGAGGGGATGGAGGGCGGGAAGCTGGCGTTCACCGCCGCCGGCTCGCCGCGCCGGTTCACCACGATCACCTACGTCGAGGGGTCGTACGCGGTGACGCTTCCGGCCGGATTCAGCACCGACGTGCCTATCGTCGGTCACGTCTCGCCGCGCAGCCACGAGATCGAGACGGTCGACGGTCGCGACCGGATCACGTGGGACTCAGTGACGAGCGGCTCGATCGTGGTCCAGTCGTACCGCGAGACCGACCTGCTCGTCTTCGGCGTGATCCTCGTCGTCGCGACGATAGCCGCCGTCGCCGGCACCGTCTACTTCCGGCGCCAGCTCGAGGAGCTCCGCGAGCAGCGTCGGGAGATGGGACTCGGCGTCTACGAGGACGAAGAGGAGTGACCACCCCGCCTCAGATCCGCGAGCCGTCGGCCCGACTCCGGACTCCAGCGTCCTTTTGAGTGCGGGCGTCCTTGCTCGGGTATGAACGCCGCCATCGTCACCGTCGGGGACGAGCTCCTCGTCGGTGACACGGAAAACACGAACGCGACGTGGATCTGCGGTCGCCTCGCCGACCGCGGGGTTCCGGTCCGCCGGGTCACCGTCGTCCCGGACGAGGTCGCCGAAATCGCGCGGGTCGTCAACGAGTATCATTCGGAGTACGACATCGTGATCGTCACCGGCGGGCTCGGTCCGACCCACGACGACGTGACGATGGACGCCGTCGCGGCCGCGTTCGGCCGCGAGGTCGTCAGGAACGAGACGGCCGCCGAGTGGCTCGCCGAGCGGGGATACAGCGCGGACGACCTCACCGCCGAGACGACGCACCTCCCGGCGGACTGCCGACCGCTCTCAAACGAGGCCGGGGTCGCGCCCGGAGCGGTCGTCGAGTCGGTGTACGTTCTCCCGGGCGTGCCGACGGAGATGAAGGCGATGTTCGACTCGATCGCCGACGAGTTCGAGGGGACGCCGACACACACCGTCACCGTCGACGTCGACGAGCCGGAGAGCGCGTTGCTGGAGCGGTTCACGGAGCTACAGGAGCGGTTCGACGTGAACGTCGGCTCGTATCCCGGCGAGAGCGTGCGGGTAAAGATCACGGCGACGAGCGCCGAGGAGGCGGAGCGCGCGGCGGCGTGGGTGCGAGAGCGATCGGAACTGGTCGAGTCGGCGTAACGCCCGGAGCGCGGACGGCGCCCGGCCTTACCGGTACAGATACGCGACCCAGACGGCGACGAGCGCCAGTCCCGCGACGAGCACGACGGCGGCGGTTACGTCGATCGGGAGCGGCTCGGTCACGGCGGCTTCGAGGATCATGAGTCGGGGTTGTTCTGGGGGCGTCTTAAGTATTAATTGTCGCTCGATCGAGCCCGCGCGCCCGCTCCGAGAACGTACCGCGTTTAAGTTTCCGCCGCCGAACACGGACGTATGCACGTCGGATTCGTCATGAACCCGGTCGCCGGGATGGGCGGACGGGTGGGGCTCAAGGGGACCGACGGAAAGGTCGCGGAGGCCGTCGCTCGCGGCGCCGACCCCCGGGCACCCGACCGCGCGAGCCGGGCGTTAGAGCGACTCGCCGCGGTCGCGCCGGAGACGACCGTCTCGACGGCCGCCGATCCGATGGGCGAGCGGCTGGTCCGCGAGGCCGGCTTCGAGCCCGATCGCGTCGTCGATCCGTTCGACGGCGACGCGCCCGAAGCGACCGCCACCGTCGCCGACCACACCGTGCGGGTGGTCGAGGCGTTCGTCGGGGGCAGCGGGGGCGACCCCGGCGATCCCGACGCCCTCGCCGACCCGGTCGACCTCGTCCTCTTTGTCGGCGGCGACGGGACCGCGACCGACGTGGCCGCGACGCTGGAGCGGACGGGAAGCGAGACGCCGATGCTCGGCGTCCCCGCCGGCGTCAAGGTGTACTCCTCGGTCTTCGCCGTCTCGCCGGAAGACGCCGCGGACGTCGCCGCGACCTTCTCGCGGACGGAGCGCCGCGAGGTGATGGACATCGACGAGGACGCCTACCGCGAGGGCGAGGTCCATCCGGAACTCAAAGCGATCGCGCGGGTCCCGGTCGCCGACGACCTCCAGTCGTCGAAACAGACCGCAAGCGGGACGGTCGAATCGCTCGCCGAGGGGGTCGCCGACGACATCAGCGCGCGGTCGGGAGAGGGCGTCACCTTCGTGCTCGGCCCCGGATCGACGGTCGGCGCGATCAAAGCCGAACTGGGGTTCGAACCCTCTCCGATCGGCGTCGACGTCTGGCGCGACGGCGAGGTCGTCGCCTCCGACGCCACCGAGTCCGAGATCCTCGGCGCGCTCGGCGACGAGAACGTCGTCGTCGTCTCGCCGATCGGCGGTCAGGGGTTCGTCTTCGGCCGGGGGAACCCGCAGCTGTCGCCCGCGGTGATCCGGCGGTGTGACCTCCGGATCGTCGCGTCGCGAGCGAAGCTCGACGCCGTGCGCGCGCTCCGCGTCGACACCGACGACCCGGAGCTCGACGCCGAGCTGGCGGGATGGGTGCGGGTCCGGGTCGGCAAGTTCGAGACGCGGATGATGAAGATCACCTGAGCGACTCGCTCGACACAGGTTCATCTGCCCCCCCGTCAGCCTGCGTTACTTATTCGTTCAACACCGTCGATCCCGCTCCGATTCGGGTCTGGTAGGCTCGTGCGTCGATGCCGGCGTCGGCGAACGCGTCGAGCATCGCGGCGGCGACCCCGCGCCGGCCGCCGTCGCGACAGACGGCGAGGATCGCGGGGCCGGCCCCGCTGACGGTGACCCCCGTCGCGCCGGCGCCGAAAGCGGCGCTCCGCACCGCGTCGTAACCCGTAATGAGGCGCGCGCGCTCTGGGGTGACGACGGGATCGCTCATGCCGGCCCCGACCAGTTCGGGGTCGGAGTCGCACATCCCGATCGCGAGGGTGGCCGCGTTGCCGACCGTCTCGACGAGGTCCTCCATCGAGGCCGTTTCGGGAACGACTCGCCGCGCGTCTCGCGTCGAGACCGCGACGTCAGGCAGACAGACGACGAGGGGAATCGAGGCGTCTACCGAGTGGGTCGCCTCGGTCGTCGTCACCGTGAAGCCGCCGAGGATCGAGGGCGCGACGTTGTCGGAGTGCGCGACCCCCGAGACGACCGCCTCGCCCTCCGCGGCGATCGGGACGAGCTCCGACCGGGAGAGCCCTCTGTCGTACAGCCGGTTCAGCGCGACCGCGGCGCCGGCGGCGCTGGCCGCCGACGACCCCAGCCCCGAGGCCGGACGGACCCCCTTGTCGATGTGGATGCGAGCGGGCGCGTCGAGGGCCTCGACGACGGCGCCGACCGTGTTCTTCTCCGGGTCTTCGGGGATGTACTGCGCACCGACGCCGGTGACCTCGATCGTCGTCTCTGCCGCCCTCTCGACGGTGACGACGTCCGCAGGCCGAGTGAGCGCCGCCCCGAACACGTCGAACCCGCTGCCGAGGTTCGCGCTCG
>CAZNOA010000066.1:0-7918 GCA_964574565.1 uncultured Halobellus sp.
TGTACGCGACGTCGAACTTCCCGAGCACCTTGTCCTGCAGCTCGTGGTGGAGGTAATCCCCGTCGAGGAACTCGTCTTTCGTCGGCGAGGGGCCGCCGACCAGGATGCCGTCGAGCTCGTGGCGCTTGTCGACGAACAGGTCGTTGGCCATCCCCGCGACCTCCTGATAGAAGTTGTCGATCGCCTCGAGGCGGAGGCGGGCGAACCGCTGTGCGGACTGGCCGCCTTTCCGCTGTTTGCCGGGGACCAGCGAGGAGGCGGATTTGACGGCCTCGATTCGCTTGCCCTTCAGCCAGCCGACGTTTGCCTCCCGCCGGTCCAGGACGATGAGTCCGAACAGCCCGGCGTCTTCGAGCATGTGTTCGAGCGGCTCGGTGAGGAACGCGGAGTCGCAGTGATACCGGAACGACTCGACGGGCTGTGGCGGCGACTCCAGTGTCCGAGTGACCATGTCCGTCTGGCCGCCGCCGGCGTCGATGGCGCCGGAGAAGATCACCATTCCCTTCTCGGGCGGGTAGGTGTCGTAGTACCGCAGCCGGTCTTTGATCGACGTCAACGCGTCCTGTACGTTCGTTCGGGTCTGCTTGGACTTGATGTTGGACGCCTCGCTGTGTTCCTGCGTGACGTGTGCGACCACGTCCGAGACCTGCTTGTCCTCGGGGATGTAGATGGTGACGAGCTGGGTGCCGGAGCCCTCGTACTCCTTGAGCTCCTCGATAACCTTGCGGAACTCGTACTTCCGCCGGTCCTCGCTCGCCTCTTGCGCGTCGCTACTCATTACCCCGAATACGACGAGTGCGTGTAAGTAAGCTTTGACCGCGGGATCGGAATCCGAACGCGGGTTCGAGCGAGACGCAGCACCGGAGACCCGACGCGCGCGGTCACCGTCTACATCGAGGCCGGCGCTTCGACGCCCACCACGTCGAGCGCGTTCGCCATCGTGTGTTTCGCGGCCGCGACGAGCGCGACGCGGGCCGCTTGCACCTCGGGGTCGGCGGCGGTGACGACCGGACACTCGCGGTAAAAGGCGTTGTACGCGTCGGCGAACTCGCGGGTGAACGTCGCGACCGTGTGCGGCTCCAAGTCGTCGGCCGCCTCCTCGATGACCGCCGGGAAGCGGGCGATCTCACGGAGCAGGGCTCGGGCCTCGTCGCGCTCCAAGGTCGCGGCGTCGACGTCGATCGAATCGCCCGGATCCGGCACGTCGACCCCGGCGGCCGCGGCCTCCGCGAGGATGCCACAACAGCGCGCGTGGACGTACTGAACGAACGGGGCGGACTGCGCCTCGAAGTCGAGCGCGTCCTCCCACTCGAAGGTGATCGCCTTCGCCGGCTGTTTCGAGACGATGTCGTACCGCACCGCGCCGATCCCGACCTGATGAGCGATGCGCTCGACGTCCTCGTCGGTCAGATCGTCGTCGCGGATGCGGTCGTCCATCCGCGTTTCGACCGCCTCGCGGGCGCGGTCGATCGCCTCGTCGAGGAGGTCGTCGAGCATCACGCCGGTCCCGCGACGGGTGGACATCTTCCCCTCCGGGAGGTTCACGTACGAGTAGATGACGTGACCCAGCCGGTCCGTGTCGTTGCCGAGGAGCTCGAGGGTCGCGTCGAGCTGGTCGGCCTGCAGCTTGTGGTCCTCGCCGAGCACGGTGACCGCGCGGTCGTAGTTCGCGAGCTTCCACTCGTGGTGTGCCAGGTCCCGAGTCGTGTAGAGGCTCGTGTCGTCGGAGCGTAAGAAGACGAGGTTCTTGTCGATCCCCCACTCGTCGAGCTCGAGCTGCCAGGCCTCCTCCTCGTAGACGGCGTGCTCGGTCTCTTTGAGTCGCTCGGCGACCTCGTCGGTGGAGCCGTCGCGCATGAACCGCGTCTCCTTGACGAACTCGTCGAACTCGGCCGGGAGCCGCGCGAGACACGCCTTCATGCCGCCGAGCACGGTGTCGACGACGTCGCCGACGCGCTCGTACGTCTCTTCGTCCCCGGCTTCGAGCCCCTGGAGGATCCCGGCGATCTCGGCCTCCGCGGCCTCGACGTCGGCGGGGTCTGCGGCTTCGAGGTAGGCGTTCCCCTTCCGGTAGTAGCGAACGAGGTCGTACTCGGCGCGGTCCCGCGCGGGCGGCTCGTCGAGGTCCGCCTCGTCGAACCGCTCGTACGCCCACGTGAACACCGCCATCTGTCGACCCGCGTCGTTGACGTAGTAGTGGCGGTCGACGTCGTAGCCGGCGTACTCGAGGAGGTTCGCGACCGCGTCGCCGACGATCGGGTTGCGAGCGCGGCCGACGTGGACCGGACCGGTCGGGTTCGCGCTGGTGTGTTCGACGACGACGGAGGTGTCTCTGTCGGGGAGCGAGCCGTACTCCACGTCGGTCGCGGACGCGTCGAGCGTGTCGACGAAGTACCGCTCGCCGACGTGGAAGTTGACGTACGGCCCGGCCGTGTCGACGCGAGCGAGGTAGTCGTAGCCGTCGACGGCGACCGCGTCGGCCACCTCGCTCGCGACGTTCGGCGGCGCGTCGCCGACCTCGCCCGCGAGCCGGAAGGCGACGCTGGAGGCGAGCGTCGCGTCCATCTCGTCGGGCGGGCGTTCGATGCCGAGGTCGTCGGTCGGGAGCTCGAGCGCGGCGAGCGCGTCGCGAAGGGCGTCGGCCACCTCCGACCGGAACTGCCTGAACATACCGTCCGTTCGTCGGGCGACCTAAAAGGCCCTTCCGAAGCCGACGGACCACGAGAAACGTTTTGACGCCGGCCGGGATCGGTTCGAACATGTCCCTCCACGAGGCCGAAAAGCGGCGTATAAAACGTCGAGAGTCCGGGTCCGATGACGGGCGTGACGACGACGAGCGCACGGGTTCGAGAGACGTGCCGAACGGCGTGTTCCTCGTCGCGGCGTTCGCGTTCCTCGGTGGTGCGGTCGACCTGTTCGTCGGTCTCGCCATGCTTCCGACTCCGTTTCTCGTGTTCGGCGTCCTCATCGCGACGATCGGCGGGCTGAAGTGTTGGGCCGCAGTCGGCCTCGTTCGACTCCGGGCCCGGGGCGCAGGACTCACGATCCTGTTGTACGGCGCGGGAGCCCTCGTCGACGGTGTTCGGCTGATCGTGGCCGTCGGCTCCGGAGGGTCGACCGGCGAACCAGCGGCGGGGATCCTGCTCGCGGTCGTCGTCATCGGCTACCTCCTCCTCAGGATGGACCACTTCGAGTGACCGCGAGTCGAGCCGTGAGCGGCGCTCCTCGGCGGGAGTCTCGAATCCGGACGCACAGCTTAAGTTGACAAGCGCCGAACACTGCCCAGATGCGTGCTACCCTCCAGACGCTGGCGATCGTCGGGCTGTTCGGGATCGTCCAAGCGGCGTTGCGGACGCTCGGTCTCGTGGGGTTGTTCGCGCTGTCGACGCCGCTGTCGCTCGCCCCGTGGACCGTCGTCACCAGCGTGTACGCGCACGCCTCGCTCGGTCACCTCCTAGCGAACGCGCTCGGACTGCTGCTCGTCGGGCCGCTCGTCGAGCGTCGGACGACGACTCTCCGGTTTCACGCGTTCGTCGTGACGACCGGTGCGTTCGCGGGCGTCGCACAGGTGACGCTCGGGGGACTGATCGGTCCCTCACCGGCCGTGTTGGGGCTGAGCGGCGCCGTGTTCGCGCTCGGCGGCTACCTGCTCGCCGGCAACGTCGCGAGCGCGCGGCTGTTCGACCGCTTGCGGCTCTCGGGTCGAGTACAACTGCTCCTCTTCGGTCTCGTCGCCGTCCTACTCACGGTGATGACCGCCGCGCCCGGCGTCGCGCTGATCGCCCACGCCGTCGGCGCGTTCTGTGGGCTGATCGCCGGACGGGTCGGGCTGTTAGACGTTTCGTAAGCGTTGCGCTCGCGGCGATCGGCGACGCGACGGCGACAACGCGAGACGACGGCGATGCTATCGGGCGATAAAAACAAAGAGAGCGTAAAAGACGCCCTAGCGCTTAGTCTTCGAGTACGATCTCGATGCTGACGTCGTTCGGCACTTGGACGCGCATGAGCTGGCGGAGCGCGCGTTCGTCGGCGTCGATGTCGATCAGACGCTTGTGGACGCGCATCTCCCAGTGCTCCCACGTCGCCGTCCCCTCACCGTCCGGGGACTTTCGCGACGGGATCTCCAGCTTCTTCGTCGGCAGCGGGATCGGTCCCGACAGGGCGACCCCCGTCGAGTCCGCGATCTCGCGGACGTCGTCGCAGATGTCGTCGAGGTCCTCGGGGCTGGTGCCGGCGAGGCGGACGCGTGCCTGCTGCATCGATTATCGCTCGTTGACTTCCAGCACCTTGCCGGCCGCGATGGTCTGACCCATGTCGCGGATGGCGAAGCTGCCGAGTTCCGGAATCTCGCCGGACGGCTCGATGCTGAGCGGTTTCTGCGGGCGCACGGTGACGACCGCGGCGTCGCCGGACTTGATGAAGTCCGGGTTCTCCTCGGCGACCTCACCCGACGACGGGTCGATCTTCTGGTTGATCTCCTCGATCGTACAGGCGACCTGCGCCGTGTGGGCGTGGAAGACCGGGGTGTAGCCGGCAGTGATCACGCTGGGGTGCTGCATGACGACGACCTGTGCCTTGAACGTCTCGGCGACGCTCGGCGGGTCGTCGGCGGGACCACAGACGTCACCGCGACGGATGTCGTCCTTGCCGATGCCGCGGACGTTGAACCCGACGTTGTCGCCGGGGCCGGCCTCGGGAACCTCCTCGTGGTGCATCTCGACCGTCTTCACCTCGCCGCCGACGTCGGACGGCTGGAAGGAGACGTTGTCGCCGGTCTTGAGCATCCCGGTCTCGACACGTCCGACGGGGACGGTCCCGATACCGGAGATGGTGTAGACGTCCTGGATGGGGAGTCGGAGCGGCGCGTCCGTCGGCGGCTCGGACTCCGGCAGGTCGTTGAGCGACTCCAGCAGGGTGGGGCCGTCGTACCAGGGCGTGTTCTCGGACTCCTCGGCGATGTTGTCGCCCTCGAACGCCGAGATCGGCACGAACGTCGTGTCGTCGGTCGCGAAGCGGACCTGGTTGAGCAGGTTCTTGACCTCCTCGACGACGTCGTCGTACGAGGACTCCTGGTAGTCGACCAGGTCCATCTTGTTGACGCCGATGATGAGCTCGTTGATACCCAGCGTGCGGGCCAGGAACACGTGCTCTCGGGTCTGGGGGGCGACGCCGTCGTCGGCCGCGACGACGAGCACCGCGTTGTCTGCCTGCGAGGCACCCGTGATCATGTTCTTCACGAAGTCACGGTGGCCCGGGCAGTCGACGATGGTGAAGTAGTAGTTGTCCGTGTCGAACTCCTGGTGGGCGATGTCGATCGTGACACCACGCTCTCGCTCCTCGGCGAGGTTGTCCATCACGTAGGCGAACTCGAAGCCGCCCTTGCCCTTCTCTTCTGCTTCCTCTCGGTGCTGCTCGATTACGTGCTCGGGAACGCTCCCCGTCTCGAAGAGGAGTCGGCCCACGAGCGTGCTCTTGCCGTGGTCGACGTGGCCGATAATGGCCAGATTCTGGTGCGGTTTGTCACTCATGGGGTAATCACGCGCTAAGGCGTTGTGTGAGTACGTTTTCGGTTGATCCCACTAAAACGGTTTCGATACGGCACACAGCCGATGGAAACGCCGTCTCATGGTTCGTGAGATCGTTACGCATGGTAGCGTGGAGATGAACAGTAGTGGGAGTTCGGCCCCCACCTCCAACGGGCTTCGCTCCAAACGGGCCTCACCGCAAACGGCCCTATCGGCGCCGGGTGGTTCGACCCTCCGACGATGACGGCTACTCGAGCCGTCCAACGTCCCCGAGCACCGCGCTTGCGGTCTCCGGGCCGCCAGCCCCGCGGCCGGAGATATTGAGCCGGCCGGCGTGGGAGGTCTCGATCTGGACGATGTTCTGCGTGCCGGAGACGGCGAGGGTCCCGTTCTCGGGGACGAGCCGCGGGGCGACTCGGACGGTCTCGCCCGTCGCCTCGCCGATCAGCCGAACGGTCCGTCCGTCCTCGGCAGCGAGCCGAAGCGCGGAGCCGGGAACGTCGCGGATCCCCTCCATGTCGGCGTCAGCAAGCGTGAACTCGCGGGCGTCCGCCGGGTCGTCCGCCGCACCGAACGAGAGGACGTTCGCGAGGATGACGCATTTGAGCGCGGCGTCCGTCCCGTCGACGTCGAAAGAAGGATCCGCCTCGGCGACGCCGAGGTCCTGCGCCTCCGACAGCACGTGGTCGTAGTCGAGCCCCTCCGCGGCCATGCGGGTGAGGATAAAGTTCGCCGTCCCGTTCAACACGCCCCGAACAGCTGTGACATGGCCAGGTTCGATGTCTTCGACCGTCGAAACCGCCGGGATCGCGCCGCCGACCGTCGCCTCGAAGCGGATGTCGCCGTCGCTGTCGGCGGCGAGCGTTCGGAGGTCTCCGAACCGCTCCGCGACGGGGCCTTTGTTCGCCAGTACCGCGTGTCGATCGCGCTCTAGCGCGGCCGCGACGTGCGAGAAACCGGGCTCCGCGTCGCCGAGCGTCGTCGGCGTCGCCTCGACAAGCACGTCGTAGTCGGCTGCGAGCGCGTCGGCGGGCTTCGCGTCCCCGACGACTCCCGCCTCAGCCTTGCGGGTCACGACCGCTTCGGTGTCGAGCCCGACCTGTCCACTGGCTCCGGACGACCCGTCGCTGACGATCGCGGACGACGAATCGGCGACGGCGACGACCTCGTGGCCGTACTCCGCTGCGAGCTCGACGACGGAGCGCCCGACCGCGCCCGCGCCGATCACGGCGAGTTTCACGCGTCCACCCCCGTGAGCGGCTCGACCACACGGAGCGACTTCTCGTCCGCCAGCTCCCTGACGGCGGCGAGCGCCGCCGCCGTCTCACCCGCCCGCGCCTCCAGCCGGAGCCGCGCGCTCGAGGCCTCCTCGGTGCCTTGTGGCGCCGCCAGCGACACGTCGGCGACCGACGCCGACTCACACGCCTCGATCCGCGAAAGGGTGTCCGACAGGTCGGTGTCGATGAGATGTCCGAACAACAGCACCGTCACCTCCTCTGCGTAGCGTTCCGTGCCCGCCTGCATCACGTTCACGCCCGCCTCCCTGAGCGCCTCGACTATCGTCTCGAACCGCTCGGCGGTCGCCTCGAAGTCGACCTCGACGGGGATCCGCCCGCGGGGGGTCTTGTTGCCCCGTTCGTGGTAGATCGACAGCAGGTTCCCGCCGTTATCGGCGATCGGGTGGAGCGCCGCGAGTAGCTGCCCCGGTTCGTCGACGAGTTCGAGCCGAACCGTGTGTGTCGACGGGGTCGTGGACGCGTGGCCCCCGTCCGGGGAAGCGCCGTCCTCGGGGACGTTCCCTTCCTTCTCTGGGGCGCCGTCTACACGGTCGCTCACGCGATCACCTTCCGGGAGCCCGTCCGGGCGGCCTCGTCGATCGCAGCTGGCGGACGGTTCCAGGACGTCATCGGCGTAGTCCCCCGACACGCTCCTGTGATCGGCGCGGAGCGGCCGCTTGCTGGCTCCGTCGCGATGCGCCGAGCGGGAGTCGTGCCCGTCTGCATATCCGATAGAAGTCGGGGGAGCCGGTATAAGCCTTCGGCGATGGCATGCGTTGCCTCCCTCACGGTCGTGTCAGCGTATGTCGTGTGTGAGGGGTCGGCATAACGAGATACCAGAGGACGAAGACAGAAGAACCGAAGGGGGCGACGAGCGAACGGAACGGCGGCTGCCGACGCGGCGCGTGCCGCGTTTGGGTTAGATGTAGTCGATCGAGGAGGGGAGCTCCAGCTTCATCCCCTTGCGCTCGCGGATCTCCATGATCTTCTCGCGCTGGAGGTTGTCGACGAGCACGCGGAACCCGGCGTTCTCCGTGTTCCACGACGCACGACCCTCGGTGGCCGAGCGGATGTCGGAGGAGAAGCCGATCATCTCCTCGACGGGCGCGATGCCCT
>CAZNOA010000067.1:0-7876 GCA_964574565.1 uncultured Halobellus sp.
CGGCGCGCGTCCACTACGACGGCGGCGGCGACCGGTTCGCGGTGGAGTTCTACGCGGGATCCGAACTCGTCGTCTACTGGACCGTCCCCGTCGGAGACGGGGTTGCTTCGGCGGACGGGGCTACGAGTGCCACGACGACCGCCGCGCCGGTTCCGCGCACGAGCGTTCCTGACCCGCTCCGCAGGCGAATCCGGGAAGACCTCGCGGCCGCCGACGTCGATCCGGCGGTCGAGCGCACCCCGATCTGACCCGGCTCCGGCAAGCCGTGCCGACGTATTTCGGTTCGAAGGAAACCTATTTGCGAGGTCCCTCGTACCGATCTGTAATGAGTATCGACTGGGAAGAAGACGACCCGTTCGAGGAACAGCGGGACAAGATCGAGAACCCGATGAAGCGGCTGTTCCTCGTCTACGGTCGCGACTACCTGTTCCCCGTTACCGTCGGAATCGTCGCGAGCGTCTTCGCCCGCCTCCTTGACCTCCTCCCCCCGCTCATGCTTGGCATCGCAATCGACGCGGTGTTCCGCCGCGACGCCGCCTTTAGCGAGCAGATCCCCTTGGTCCTCCTGCCGGAAGCGTGGCTCCCGACGACACAGACCGACCAGTTCTGGTTCGTCATCGCGGCGATAGCCGGGGCGTTCGCTCTCGGCGCGGCGTTCCACTGGGTCCGCAACTGGGGGTTCAACGCGTTCGCACAGAACATCCAACACGACATCCGGTCGGACACGTACGACCAGATGCAGCGGCTCAACATGGACTTCTTCTCGGACAAGCAGACCGGGGAGATGATGTCGATCCTCTCGAACGACGTCAACCGACTCGAGCGGTTCTTAAACGACGGGATGAACTCAATGTTCCGGCTGTCGGTGATGGTCGTCGGAATCGGCGTCCTGCTCTTCTGGATCAACTGGCAGCTCGCCCTGGTCGCGCTGCTTCCGGTCCCGATCATCGCCGGCTTCACCTACGTGTTCATCAAGATCATCCAGCCGAAGTACGCGGAGGTCCGGTCGACGGTCGGCAAGATGAACTCCCGGCTGGAGAACAACCTCGGCGGGATTCAGGTGATCAAGTCGTCGAACACCGAGGAGTACGAGTCGGACCGCGTCGACGACGTCTCGATGGACTACTTCGACGCCAACTGGGACGCCATCGAGACGCGGATCAAGTTCTTCCCCGCGCTTCGCGTCCTCGCCGGGGTCGGCTTCGTGCTGACGTTCATCGTCGGCGGTCTCTGGGTGTTCCAAGACACGCCGCCGGGGCCGTTCACCGGTGAGCTCTCCGTGGGGATGTTCGTCGTCTTCATCCTGTACACGCAGCGGTTCATCTGGCCGATGGCGCAGTTCGGACAGATCATCAACATGTACCAGCGCGCCCGCGCCTCCTCAGCGCGGATCTTCGGGCTGATGGACGAGCCGTCGAAGCTCGAGCAGAACCCCGACGCGACCGACCTCGTCGTCGACGACGGCGAGGTCGTCTACGACCACGTCACGTTCGGCTACGACGACGAGACGATCATCCGCGACATCGACTTCGAAGTCGCGGGCGGCGAGACGCTCGCGTTAGTCGGGCCGACCGGTGCGGGAAAATCGACCGTCCTCAAGCTGCTGCTCCGGATGTACGACGTCGACGAGGGAGAGATCCGGATCGACGGCCAGCGCGTCAGCGACGTCACCCTGCGCTCCCTGCGACGCTCTATCGGCTACGTCGGGCAGTCGTCGTACCTGTTCTACGGGACGGTCCGCGAGAACATCACGTACGGCACCTTCGACGCGACGGACGAGGAGGTCCGCGAAGCCGCACGAGCGGCCGAGGCGCACGACTTCATCGAGAACCTCCCCGACGGCTACGACACCATGGTCGGCGAGCGAGGGGTGAAGCTCTCCGGCGGTCAGCGCCAGCGCGTCACCATCGCGCGAGCGGTGCTGAAAGACCCCGACATCCTCATCCTCGACGAGGCCACCTCCGACGTCGACACGGAGACGGAGATGCTGATCCAGCGCTCGCTCGACCGGCTCACCGAGGACCGCACGACGTTCGCCATCGCTCACCGGCTCTCGACGATCAAAGACGCCGACACGATCCTCGTGTTGGAAGGCGGCGAGGTCGTCGAGCGCGGGACCCACGAGGAACTGCTCGAGAACGGCGGCCTCTACGGCCACCTCTGGGGCGTTCAGGCCGGCGAGATCGACGAGCTGCCACAGGAGTTCATCGACCGCGCACAGGAGCGCACCGCGCGGCTGATCGAGGACGCCGAATCCGACGACGACTGAAGCCGTCTCGGGCGGCCGGCGCCGCGTTCCGTCAGTCCGCGTCTGCCGCCGCGACGCTATCCTGCCGCCGCGACGCTACCCGGACAGCCGGCTCCAGTCCCCGACGGGGTCGGCGTCGCTCTCGGCGTCTTCCTCCGTGTCGGGGCGCACGACCGCCTCGCCGTCGAGCCCCTCCACGATCGCGTCTCGGACCTCCCACGGCTCCGTGAACGTCGACTGCTCACATCGCTGGAGCACGACTTCGAGTGGCTCGCTCCCCTCGCCGAACTCCAGTTCGAAGCCTCCGTACTGCTCGATGAGCTCCGCGTCGGTCACCGGGTATCGGTGTTCGCGAAGCGCTCGCTTCAACGGTCCGAACGTGACCTCCGCCGTCCGACCGCGCACCTCGGTTCGATCGCTCATACGCCTGCATGATCGGGGTGTGCATTAACTCCCACGTCGGACGGCGGCCGGTTCCGCGGCCGCCTTGTCGATCGTTTCGAGCCGCGAAACCGGTCTTCCGGCCCGTACGCGCCGCCGACGCGGAGGGGGACTAGCCTCAGCGAGCCGGACCGCCGGCTATACGACGGCGCCGACCGACGTGCCGGTATGCACCTCGCGGAGGCCACCTGGACCGACGTGCGCGACGCAGAGATCGACGCCGCGTTCGTCCCCGTCGGCAGCACCGAACAGCACGGTCCGCACGCGCCCCTCGGGACCGACACGCTGGACGCCGTCGCCGTCGCGGAGGCGGGCGCGGCCGTCTACGAGCGCGGCGAAGCCGGTGACCCCGCTCCCGGCGACGTACTCGTCACGCCGCCGATCCCCGTCGGCGTCGCCGAGGAACACCGCGCGTTCGACGGGACGATGTGGGTCTCGCCGGACACGTTCCGGGCGTACGTCCGGGAGGGGGCGGCGTCGCTGTCACACCACGGGATCGACAGGGTGGTGTTCGTCAACGGCCACGGCGGCAACGTCGAGGCACTCGCGGAGGTCGCCCGCCGATTCTCTCGAGACGACGCCCACGACGGGTACGCGGTCGCGTTCACGTGGTTCGAGGCGGTCGGCGATCACGCGAGCGACATGGGTCACGCCGGCCCGTTGGAGACGGCCCTACTGCGCGCGACGAACCCCGAACTCGTCCGCGAGGACCGGATCGACGAGGCGCGCGCCGGCGCCGCCGACCGGTGGGGTGAGTGGGTCTCCGGCGTGAACCTCGCGCACGACGCCGACGAGTTCACCGGGAACGGGGTGGTCGGCGACCCCGGGGCGGGCGATGCCGAGCGCGGCGAACGCCTGCTCGAACTCGCGGGCGACGCGCTGGGGGAACTCGCGGCGGCGGTCGTCGAACGCGACTCCGACTAAAAACGTCTCGCGGTCCGCTCGCGACTCTCCGTCTGCCCGCTACTCGTCGTCGCCGTCGGCCGCCGCGTCTTGGAGCGCGCCGCGGATCGCGGGGACGGTGCCGGTGAGGGAGGCGACTTCCTCGGCGGCGGCCTCGATGTCGCCGACGAGCCCCTCCAACTCCTCGATCTCCGCTTTCAGATCGTCGGCGTCGTCGAAGGCGTCGGCGCGCTCGCCGAGCACGTACGCCTTCTTGGCCGACCTGACGCTGTCGAGCGCGTCGCCGACGTCGAGGGCGGATTTCAGCCCGTTGAGCGCGCCGAGCACGTTGTCCGCGTCCGTCTCCCAAACCGCGTCCGGCTCCGGAAGCTCCGCCCGGGCGGCCGCGAGGTGGTCTTCGACCTCCGCGCGGGTCTCTGCCGCCGCCTCACCGAACAGGTCGTCGTCGTCGAACGTGGACTGGCTCATACCCGACCCGTCGTCCCGACGCCTTTTAAAAACGCGCCCGAAAGCGAAAGTGAAACCGCACGGCACGCGGTGTGACCGTTCCGTTCGTCGCGAGCGGGCGTTCAGTTCCGCCGCGACGACCGTGCGGTCCCGTGCGGCTTCGGCGAGGCCGTCGCACGCCCTTTTATCAGTAACTCGCTCCTCACCCCACTCACATGCCCTCCATCAGCAGACGCACCCTCCTCGCCAGTGCAGTCGGCGGCCTCGCCGCGGCGATCGGCGGCCGACTCCCCGACGTGGGTTGGGGTCCGGAGCGCGTCTCGCTGGCAGTCGTCGTCGGATCCGACGGCACCTTCTCGGCCCGGGTCGAGCCGCGATCGGCGGAGTGAGTCTGGTCCGCGGCCCGCGTTCCGCCGTCTTCTGCCGCCGACTCACGCCCGGTTCCACGGGGCCTCCGCGAAGTCGACGACGCGCTCGTCCCGGTCGAGGTCGTCGATGCGGGCGATCTCGTCGTCGGTCAAGTCGATCTCCCGCGCCGCCCAGTTCGCCTCGACGTGGCCGAAGTCGGCGGCCTTCGGGATCGGTGCGACGCGATCCTTCGAAAGCAGCCACGCGAGGCTCACCTGCGCGGGACTCGCGCCGCGGGCCGCAGCGACCTCTCGAAGCACGTCGACGTCGGCGACGCGGTTACGCGCGATCGGCGAGTACGCGACGAGCCAGTGGTCGTCCGCGACCGCGTGCTCGCGCAGTTCCTCCTGCTGGAGCAGCGGGTGGCACTCGACCTGGTGGGCGAACACGTCGTGGTCGAGTCGGTCGATCGCCTCGGTCAGCTGGTCGGGCTCGAAGTTCGAGAGGCCGATCCGATCGATGACGCCGTCGTCGACGAGGTCGTCGAGCGCGGGCAGCGTCTCGTCGGGGTCGTAGCTGTTGATCGGCCAGTGGACGTACAGCAGGTCGATCGAGTCGACGCCGAGCCGCTCGCGGCTCTCCCTGGCCGTCGCGACCGCGTCGTCGTACGAGAGGTTATCCGTCGAGAGCTTCGTCGCGACGAAGCAGTCCTCGCGGTCGACGTCGGTCCGATCGATCCCCGCCGCCACGGACGCCTCGTTGTCGTACCCCTGAGCCGTGTCGACGTTGCGGTACCCGGTCTCGATCGCGTGAGCGACGCCGGCGGCGCACTCCTCGCCAGCGTCCAGCTGATACGTCCCGTACCCGAGCCGATTGAAGCTGTCGGCCATACCCTCCATCTCGCGGGGCGCCGTGGTAAAAGGGATCGGCTCGCGAGCGCTCCCCGTTCGCTCTCTCGACTCCCCGTCACTCCCCGTGAGCGACGAGCGACTCGTACTGCGCGCCGGTCTGTTTCAGCGTCTCCGTCGAGTAGAGCCGCTCGTGTTCGACCGGGAGGTAGTCGGCCGCGAGCTCGTCGATCTTCGCGTCGACCGCGTCGGCCTCGCGCCCGTGGATCATCGTGAACAGGTTGTACTCCCACGCCTGCTCGGGCCGCCGCGGGCGGTGGTAACACAGCGTGACGTACGGGAGGCTTCCGACCGTCTCGCCGAGCCGGTCGAGGTCCTCATCGGGGACGTTCCAGACGACCATGCAGTTGTCCGTAAAGCCGGTGACGATGTGGTTGACGACACAGCCGATCCGCTTGATACAGCCGTCCGCGAGCAGGCGGTCGACCCCGCCGAGCACGTCGTCGATCTCGGCGTCGATCTCGGCGGCGACGTCCGCATAGGGCGTCGCGGACAGGGGGAAGCCGTCCTGGATCGCCAACAGGAGATCGGCTTCGAGGGGCGTGAGATCCCCGCGAGCGTCCTCGGAGATCCGGGTCGCCGAGACGGTGGTCTCCGCGACCGACTCCCTGGCGAACCGATCGTCGTTGACGACCGGAAACTCCAGGTCGATGTAGTAGTCGGTGAGCATCGGGAGGTTCAGCACTTCACAGCCGGTTCGGTCCGCGATCTCCGCGAGGATCGCGTCGCGCTTCTCCCGCGAGCCGGCGGTGACGACGAACCACTGGTTCCACTCGTGGTCCCGTCGGTAGTTGTGGTTCACCTGCCGGTAGCCGTTGATGATCTCGGCGATCTCGTCGAATCGGTCCTCGGGCGCACGCACCGCCGCGAGCGTCGAGGAGCCGATGACCGGTGGGTTGAGAACCGCACCGAACCGCCGGAAGACGCCCTGCTCGCGGAGGTTGCGAACGCGTTCGAGGACCGCGTCGGCGTCGACGTCGACGCCCGTCTCGGCGGCGATCTCGCGTGCGACCCGCTCGAACGGCCGCGACTCGACGGGGAAGTCGCTCTGGTACTCGTCGATGAGGGCGGCGTCGACCGCGTCGATTCCGGCCCGCCAGTCGGCGTCGAGACTCATTGTCCCGGTTAGGGGCGGGAGGTACCTACCCGTTTCGGAGCCCGATCGGTGTGACCGGGCGTCGATCGAGGGCCGGGATGGAGGAACTGCTCACGGGTCGGAAGCGGGGCTCGTGAGGGCCGAAATCGACGTGGGACTCGAATCGAACCACGGCTCGGACTCAGTCGTCGGAGGCGCTCTCGCCCGTGACCGGTTCGAACGCTCGCGCGCTCTCCTCTAGCTGTTCCGTCGAGCAGCCGCCGATGGTCGCGGCCTGTTCGAGCGTGAGCGTGCGGGCACGATACAGCGTGAGTGCGGTCGCCACGGATTTGGACGTCATTGGGGTACGATCCGACAGTAGATGGACGAACATATAATTGTGTCGGCTTTTTGGGTGTGCTACACGAAATCAAATCTCTTAATAGTTTAAGATATGGCCTTATTCTGTCTAAAGTTGGACGTTCGAACTATATTTGTTTGTTAATAAGTACCACGATCGGGGTCTCGTTTGCCCCTTGTCGCCTCGCGCGTCGCGTCCGCTCGCACCGATACCGTCCCGCCGTCGTTCCCGCTGTCCGGGAGCCGAGCGAGGGACTTTTCGTTCGGAGGGCCGAACGATGCGTATGGCTCAGGCGACACAGGAGTTCGGCGACTGGCCCCTCAAGCGGCTCATGACCGAGGTCTGCGGCTCCGGTCACAAGTCGGCCGACGACCTGACGCGCGCACAGGCGACCGAGGCGTTCGAACGCATCCTCGCGGACGAGCCGGACCCGACGACGCTCGGCGCGTTCTGGCTTTCGAACCGCTGGAAGCGGAACACGCCCGAGGAGTTGGGCGCGTACGTCGACGTGATGTGCGAGCGCGTCGAGTACGCCGAACCCGACTGCGACCCCGTCGACTGCGGCGCCAACTACGACGGAAAGGGGCGGTCAGCGATCCTCGGCGTCGCCGCCGGCGTCGCCGCGGCCGCCGCGGGAACGCCCGTCGTCGTGCACTCCGGCGACCGCGTCCCGACCCAGAAACAGGACGCGTACAAACACGTCCTCGACGAACTCGGCGTCGCGACGGAGCTCACCCCCCGTGACTCCGCCGCGATGGTCGACGAGACCGGGTTCGGCTTCTACTACCAGCCGACGTTCAACCCCGCCATCGACGACCTGTTCGACCGCCGCGACCAGATGGGCGTCCGCACCTTCGTCAACACCATCGAGACGCTGGCGAACCCCGCCGGCGCCTCCACGCACCTCGGCTCCTTCTACCACCTCGCGTTCGCGAAGAAGGTCGTCGACACGTTCGTCGAAAGCGAGTTCCACGACCTCGACCGGGTCCTGATGTTCCAGGGGATGGAGGGGTACGACGACGTCCGCCCCGGGTACACGAAGGTCGCGGAGTGGACCGCGGCCGGCGAGGACGACGCCGGCAGCGAGGGCGCGAGCTTCACCGACTTCGAGATCGAGACCGCCGACTACGGGATGGACCTCGAAT
>CAZNOA010000068.1:0-7826 GCA_964574565.1 uncultured Halobellus sp.
GGTTCGGCGGCGGCGTGGTGTTTCCGATCCTCCCGAACCTCGGCGCGGTCCTCGGGATCTCGGCGTTCATGGTCGGCGTGATCCTCTCCGCGAACCGCTGGGTTCGGCTGGTCGCGAACGCTCCCGCGGGCGCGCTCGTCGACCGATACGGGACGCGAAAGCCGTTCGTCTACGGACTGTTCATCGAGGGGATCGCCACGCTCGGGTACGTCGTCGCGCTGATGATGCCCCCGGCCGACTCGCTCCGGTGGGTCGCCGAGGCGCTGCCGACGTTCGCGGTCGGCTCCGTCGCCGTCGGGGCGGAGTGGTGGATGACGCCGATTGCGGCGGCCGTCGCGCCGGAGACGTGGTTCCTCCTCGCGCGGGTCCTCTGGGGGCTCGGCTCCGCGGCGGTGTTCGCGACGGCCTACACCATCGCCGCGGACATCTCCGACAGCGGGTCGCGGGGGACGAACATGGGGGTCGTCCGCGGCGGAATCACCATGGGGTTCCCCGCTGGGCTGGTGCTCGGCGGCGTCGTCTCCTCGCTGGCCGGTAACGCCGCGGCCTTTGGCGTCGCCGCGGCGTTCGCGCTGGCCGCGAGCGCCGTCGCCTATCGGCTCGTTCCGGAGACGCACGTCACCGGCGAACGGTCCAAGGAATCGGTCAAGCCGTGGGACATCGACACGTCGATTCCCGCGGTGACGGTCGGACTCGTCAACTTCGGACTGATGTTCGCGTACATCGGCGCGCTGTTCGCCACGCTCGTCTTGTTCTTGGGAGCGAACGACCTCTCGCTGCTCGGCCTCGATCCGCAGGGGACTTCCGGGCTGTTCATGGCGGGCACCGTCATCTCGGCGGCGCTTTTCATGCTGGTCGGTGGGCGGATCTCCGACACGCGGGAGTCGCGGACGCCGATTCTCCTGACGTTCCTCGTCGTCTCGTTCGTCGGGTTCCTGCTGCTCGCCCGGTCGGGATCCGTGATCGACCTCGCGCTCGCCTGCGCCTTCATCGGCGCCGGGCAGGGGGGAACGAGCGGCCCGATGATGGCGCTTTTAGCGGATCTCACCCCCGACGAGCGCATGGGACGGGCCTCGGGGACGAACAACGTCCTCGGCGACGTCGGCGGCGGGCTCGGCCCGATGGTGTCGCTCCCGCTGATCGAGACGGTCGGTTTCGCGCCGATCTACGCGGCCTGTGCGACGGTTCCGCTCGTCGCCGGCGCGGTGCTTCTCGTCGGCGTGCGTCGGGAGACCGGGACGTTTCTCCCCGGTCGGACGGCCGGCGAGACCCCCGGCGAAGCCGCCGCCGCGGAATCGTAGGGGGCGCCGGACGCCCGGTGACGTCGCCCCCGGACGCCCGGTCGCG
Organism: uncultured Halobellus sp.; assembly: GCA_964574565.1. Lineage (GTDB taxonomy): Archaea > Halobacteriota > Halobacteria > Halobacteriales > Haloferacaceae > Halorubrum. The sequence goes on from CAZNOA010000068.1 coordinate 1,348, forward strand.
TTTCGGCCGGACGCCCGGTCGCGTTTCGGCCGGACGCCCGGTCGCGATCCGCGGCGTAGCGAGCGTCGCATCGCCGTGTGCGAACCGCTGGCTACCCCTGCCCGAAAAAACAACCGTTAAAAGTCGCCGCCGGGTTCATACGGATATGGCTGGAACTATCGAAGCGCTCGTCCCTGGCGGGCAGGCCACTCCCGGCCCGCCGCTCGGTCCCGAGCTCGGACCGACGCCGGTGGACGTACAGGACGTGGTCTCCCAAATCAACGAAGAAACCGCCGCGTTCGACGGCATGGAGGTGCCGGTGACCGTCGAGTACGACGACGACGGCTCCTTCACGATCGAGGTCGGCGTCCCGCCGACGGCGGAGCTGATCAAAGACGAGGCCGGGTTCGAAACCGGCTCCGGCGAGCCTCAAAAGGAGTTCGTCGCCGACATGTCGATCGAGCAAGTGAAGAAGGTCGCCGAGCAGAAGTCGAGCGATCTGCTCTCGTACGACACCAAAAACGCCGCCAAAGAGGTCGGCGGCACCTGTGCCTCCCTCGGCGTCACCATCGAGGGCGAGGACGCCCGGACGTTCGACGACCGCGTCGACGCCGGCGATTACGACGACGTCCTCGAGGCGTAACGCACCGACTCCGTCGCCGTTCTTTCTCTCGGCGTTCGGTTCGCGTTCAACCGATTGACCGCCGAGCGGCGGAACCGCTCACACCGCCGGTCGCTCGGCGCTGTCCACTCCCTCCCGCTCCGCCGCGACGGGCCGCACGTCGGCCCAGGTGTGGCCGACGATGTAGTAGGCGGCCACGAGCGCGTAGAACTGAACGAAGACGCCGGCGATCGTTCCGAGGACGGGGACGACGGAGAGCACACCGACAGCCAGCGAGCCGGCCAAGATCACCGCCAACGCGTAGAGCCAGCCGACGGCGTACGCCTTCGTCGTGATCGCGGTCCAGATCGTCTCGAGCGCGAAGCCGTCGCCGACGCGACCGGTCTCGGCGTAGTTGGACAGCGCTGCAGGGGTCACGTAGACCCCCGCGAGGGAGACGACGAACGCCACGAGCGCGAGCACCAGCACGAGCGTTCCGCCGATGATCCCGGCCAAGGCGCTGTCACCCGCGCCGATCAACACCGCTCCGACGCCGAAGACGCCGACGACCATGAGGATCGCGAGCGGGACCACCGCATAGACGAAGGTGACGACGAACGCCTTCAGACCGTCTCCGAGGAGGTCTGCCCACTCGTCGAAGGCCGGCGGCTCGTCGTTCCCGTCGGCCGTCCGCCGAAGGACGCGCACGAGGTACCCCAACACGAGGAAGACCGGAATCAGGAGGAAGCTCGCGAGGAGCAACACCCCGCCGATGGCGGTGGTCTTGATCGCGTCGTCGCTGTCTCGAAGGTAGTTGAGCGATGCTGTTATCATAGTCAGTCCACTGAAACGACGCGCCATGAGGTATTAAATAGCCACTATGCGGACGAGAGCGACTCTCCAGGCAGTTCCCGGTCGGAAATCGAAGCCGTATGTGTGGTGTCTGTCACGCTTCCGAGTTCGTTCGACGCCGCTCCCTCATCGCCTTTTTACCTCGAACGCGCCGAAAGACGGGTATGTCCGATCTCCATCCGATCGCGAAACGGATCCACAACATCCAGCCACGGCCCGTCCGGCTCGAACTCGATTCGGGCGAGACCGGGACCTTCGAGTTCTCCTCGACCGAGTTCTTTCAGCGCGAGTTTCGCGGGGAGGGGACGCGCGTGGACGCCGACGCCGACGCCGAGTTCCGCCTCATCACCACCGACGATTACGAGCGGATCCTCCTCGGGCGGTCCGGCCCTGACGAGGACGGCTGGTCGATGGTGGGGGAGGTCGTCTCCGCGGTGCGGGCCGAGCCGGGCGAGTAGCTCACCGAACGACGGTGACGGGGACCTCAGCCCGTCGAACGACCCCTTCGGCGACGCTCCCGAGGACGACCCGCGAGAGCCCGGTCCGCCCGCGGCTCGCTAACACCACGTGATCGAAGGGCTCCGCGGTCCCTTCGCTCCCGTCTTCGTCGCCGACGGCCGCGTCGCCGCCGGCGACCGCGAGGATCGTCGCGGTCGGACGGCCCACTTCGAGTCTGGTGTCGACCTCGCGGTCGACGGCCTCGGCCGCCTTGCGTAAGATCCGCTCGCCGCGCTGGGTCGCGCTGTCGTACCACTGGTCGACCGCGCCGGGGAATCCCCCCTCGGCGCCGGTCGTCGAGTCGGCCGGGTTGATCACGTGAAGCGCCGTCACCTCGGCGTCGGGCCACTGGTCGACCGCGAACTGCAGGGCTTCTGTCGCCTCGTCTGAGCCGTCGACGGCGACGAGTATTCGCTTGCTCATACCGTCGGCTCTCTCGCTCGGGATAAAAATGGCAGCGACAGCTCCGAATTAGCGAAAATCCGGCGCTTCGGACCGCCGGAGTGCGCTTCACCTGCGAGATGTCTTCAAAAAACACTTGTCAGGCGGCCATCGTACCACGGCTCATGGACAAGCCCTATCCACTCCAAGCGCGGATGGCCTCGGTCACCGCCCGCGGTGCCGCGTGGCTCGTCGACATCGTGGCGAGTTTCGTCGTTGCGGCCGTCGTCGCCGCGGCGATCGGCGTCGTCTCGGACGCGCTCGCCGTGGTCGTGTTCCTCATCGTTCTGGTCGGCTGGTACGTGGTCCCGGAGACCGTCTGGGGACAGACACCGGGGAAACGGCTCGTCGGGATCAGCGTCGTCGACACGAACGGCAACGATATCTCCGCGGGCGACGCGGTCATGCGAAACGTCACGAAGATCCTCGGCGGGTCCTCGCTGCTCTTCGTCCTCGTCGGCGTCGTCCTGATCGCTGACTCCCGGGACAACCAGCGGCTCGGCGATCGGATGGCGGATACGCTGGTCGTGCAGGCGTAACTCGGCAATCCCGTCAGTCCCCGTGTCGCGTCACGCATTTCGAGAGTCCGATCAGCTCGACCGGCTCGGAGTTGTCGGGCGAGTAGACGACCATCTGACCCTTCTCCATGTACGGCACCTTCCCGGCGAGCGTCGATGGGATGTTGACGCTTTTGATGGCCTCCTCGTCGCCGAGGTTCAACACGACCTTCGTGTTCACCTGTTTGAACACGGACTCGGCGACGTCTTGAGGGTCCTGCGTGATGAGAAAGAGGCCGAGCCGCTCCTTCCGGCCCTGTTTCGCCGCCTCCGTGAACTTCTGAACCACCTTCTGTGCCTGCACGTTGTCGGCGTCAGCGAGGAAGTTGTGCGCCTCGTCCATCCCGACGAGGAGGGGGGTCTCTTTGATCCGGTCGCTGTCGGGGTCGTTCGAGAGCTTGTCGTCGACGAGCAGCCCCGCGACCGCGAGGACGACGATCTCCTTCTGCCGGGACGTGGGCAGGTGGTAGGTGGGGACGACGGAGAGTCCGCCGGGGCGAACGAGGGTGTGATCGAGCTCGGTGATCGGCTTCGCGTCTTGGTCGAACACGCCGCCCGGAACCCCGCGAACGCGGCGTTTCACGGCGTCGAACGTGGCCTCGTGGATCCGTCCGCTCTCGTGGAGCTCCTCTTTCAACGCCGGGTCGTCGAGGTACGAGAGGAACTGACTGTACGTCCCGCTGTCGCCGTAGTCGCGGAAGAACCGGTTTATAAGCGTCAACAGCGCCGGGTACTGGTTGTCGTTGAGCCCCGACCCGGCGACGAGCCACGGCATGTCCCGCGCGAGCGAGAAGGGGATGGTGAACTCGACGCGCTCCGCCCGGTGGCCCTCACCGGGATACGTCGCGTTCGCGACGCGGGGGACGAGCGCGACCGTGTCGTCGTGACCGCCGTACGCGATCCCGTCGCGCTCCAGCCGGCGGGCGAAGCCGTCGTCGAGGTCGGGGTTGTCGTCGTGCATCTGCGCGTACTCGTCTTGGGGGTCGAACTGGACGACCGCCATCCGCGACTCGCGGCCGTCGTCCATCGGATACGTCCGGTCCGCGTCGAGGTACTGCCGGAGGACGTTCTTCGAGGCGTGGGTCTTCCCGGAGCCGGTGCCGCCGGCGACGAGGGTGTGGCGGAACGCGAGCGGGTCCCCGTCCCCGTAGTCGTCTTTCACGCGGTAGTCGACGGTGGGCGGCTCCGCGGCCGTGCGTACCTTCTCGCCGCCGACGGAGAGGTGGCCGAGGAAGACGCCGTCCTCGGGGATCTTCAGTCCCGTCTTGATCTCGGCGTCGTCGGTCGCTTCCTCGACGATAGCGCCCGGCTTCGGCACCCGGTCGGTCATCCGGCGTTTCATCTCGTCGCCGGCGCCGTAGACGACTGACATCGGCTCCAGCTCGGCCATGAACTTGTAGTCGCGCTCGGCGAACTCGTCGCGACGCATCTGCCGGCGGGCGTGGATCTCGGTCGCGTCGTCCGACTGGAACTCCTGTGCGTACTCCAACCCCGTTATCCGGCAGAAGAGCCGCTCTCCGTCGGGATAGGGTATCAAGAGGTACTTCCCGAGCCGCACCGCCTCGCGGTTCCCGGTCGTGACGAACGCCTTCAGCGTCGTCTCGTCGGCCTCCTCGGCGACCCGGAGTCCCTGCGAGACGGAGACGACGCCGAGGCCCGCGTCGCTGCCGGCGGGTTCGACGTCGTACGCGGCGAAGTCGGCGTCGGTCTCTGTGGCGTCGGCGGTCGCGTCGCCGGGTTCCGAGCCCCCGCCTGCGGCGGACTCGGCTCCCGACGCGCTTGGGAGCGAATTCGAATCGGCGGTCGCATCGGCCTCGGCGGACGGGGCGCCCTCGGCGGATGCGCCGCCCCCGCCAGACGCGTCGGCCTCGGCGGACGGATCCGACTCCCCGCCCGCTCCGTCCCCGTCGTCCCCCTCAGTGAACTCGGTGAAATCCTCCAGCGTCATGGATGGACAACCGCCGGCCACGCCGAAAGCGTTTCCCCCTCCGCGCGGCCGCCCGTGGCGGTCGACCCCTCGCGGGCCCCTCGCGGACCCCTTTTCCGTGTCGGCCCCCTACCGCGGGCATGATACTCGTTCGCGGCAGCGGCGGCGGAACGGACCTGACCGGGACGGTGTTCGAGCGCGGCGAGGAGCCGCCCGCGTACAAGGGCGCACCGAACGAGGACGCCCCGTACGTCTGGGTGTGCGACTCCTTCTATCAGGTGGAGAGCGGCGGCTCTGCGCTCCAAGTGGACGGCGAGGAGATTCGGGTCGCCTTCGAGGAGCCGATGCCGCGCGGCTTCGACACCAAGTCCGCCGCGATCGACGCCGCGAAAGAACACGTCCGCACCCAGTTCGCCCGGATCGGCGTCGATCCCGACACCGTCGAACTGGAAGTGACGAAGGCGGACCCCGCCTGAGTCGAGCGGGCAGCCGTTCAGTCGACGGGTCATCTCTCCTCGGTCGACCGACCGGCGGTGACCCTTCGAAACGGCCGCTTTCCACAGTTCCTTTTGCGTGCGAGCCGACGGGTCGGATATGACCGAGCTTCCGAAGCGCGTCGTCGGCGACGCGCGTACGAGCGACTTCGGGTGGACCCTCCTCACGGACCTGACCGACATCGGCAACCGGATGGCCGGGTCGGTCGGCGAACGCCGCGGCGCCGAGCGCGTCGTCGAGGCGTACGAAGACGCCGGGCTCCGGAACGCCGGACTGGTCGAGTTCGAAATCCCCGGCTGGTGGCGCGGCGACTCCGCGGTCGAGGTGTCCGGGTCCGTCACCCGGCGCCACGAGGACTCCCACGAGGTCATCGCGCTTCCCGGAACGCCGGCCGGGGAGGTGACCGCACCGCTCGTCGACGTCGGAGACGGCACCTACGACGCGTTCGAAGCCGCGGCCGACGATCTCGAGGGGGCGATCGCGATGGTCACCTCTCGGACGCCGGAGTCGCACGACCGGTGGCTCCACCGGATGGAGAAGTACGCCAACGCGGCCGAGTGCGGCGCGGTCGGGTTCGTCTTCCGAAACCACAACGAGGGCGCGCTCCCGCCGACCGGGGAGGTCGGGTACCACAACCGACCCGGACCGATCCCCGCCGTCGGCGTCTCGAAGGAGGTCGGCGACCGCTTCGCGCGCCTCGCGGAGTCGGCGGGCGAGGATCGACGGAGGGGCGGTGACCGACCGGCGGGCGACGACCGGCCGACGGTTTCGATCGAGGTCGACTGTCGGAACGAGCCGACGACCTCGGTCAACGCCGTCGCGGACGTCGGTCCCGACACGGACGAGGCGGTGTTGCTCACGGCCCACGTCGACGCACACGACGTGAGCGACGGCGCGAACGATAACGGCGCGGGGTCGGCGCTCGTCGCCGAGGTCGGTCGGCTGCTCGCGGGCGTCGAAGACGACCTCGACACGCGGGTCCGGCTCGTGACGTTCGGCGCCGAGGAGATCGGCCTCTGGGGGGCGTACCACACCGTGGAGACGACGCCGCACGACGAGATCGCCTGCGTGATCAACCTCGACGGGGCCTGTAGCTCCAGAAATCTTCGAGTCGGAACGAACGGATTCG
>CAZNOA010000069.1:0-7757 GCA_964574565.1 uncultured Halobellus sp.
CGTAGAACTGATGGAAGTAGTGTTTGTCGGCGACTTCGTCGTACGACCAGACGCCGTTCTCGTACTCGGGGAAGATGTTGCCGCGCTGATGGGCGTCGTCGACGTGACTCGTCCACAGGTAGTAGTCGTGGTACTTCGACTCCGGATCCGCCCTGGCGCGTTGGAACCACTCGTGTTCCTCGGAGGTGTGATTGAACACGAGATCGGTGAGCACGCGGATCCCTCGCTCGTGGGCGCGGTCGGCGAACTCGCGGAAGTCGTCGAGGGTGCCGAGCCGCTCGTCGACGCCGCGGTAGTCGGCGACGTCGTAGCCGTTGTCTCGCAGCGGGCTGGGATAGAACGGGCGGACCCACAGGGCGTCGATGCCGAGCCCGTCGAGGTAGTCGAGCCGCTCGATCGCGCCGCGGAAATCCCCCCAGCCGTCCCCGTCGCCGTCGTTGAACGTCTTGATGTCGAGCGAGTAGATCGTCGCGTCCTCGTGCCAGTCCGGGTCGCTCATGCGTCGGGCTACGGAACCGGGGGTTTGGTTTCTTGCGATCCCGTCGGCCGGTGCGTCCGAGCGGTCTGACTGAGGGGCGGTCGGACCGGTGGGGGTCGACAGGTTCGGCTGGCGTGTTCGGCCAGTCGCGAGGGCCGGGCTCGCTCCGTCTGACGAGGTTTTTAACCGAGGACGCCCCAACGTGACCCGTGAGCGTCGTCGTCGCGGTGAAACCCTCGGCCCGGAAACGGAACGCGAAGGTGGGCCGGCTCGTCTTCGAGGGCGGCTCCCGTCACGCGTTCGAGAGCAGAGCGGCCGCCGAGCGCTGGGCTGACGACCTCTCGACGGGCGACGGACACGTCTGGGTGGCGAGCGCGCATCCCCGCGACGGCGACGAGGTCGACTGTTACCTCGTCTCGCGGGCCACGAACGCGAAGCTGGAAGCCGCCTACGACAAGCGCCGACGGCGGTTGCGCGGCGAACCGGCCGCAGAACAGGAGTCGCTCGGCGGACAGCCCTGAGCGGGTCAGGCCGCTTCGACGATATCGCTTCTGAACCCCTCGACGGCGTCCATCACCGCCTCGCGGTCGGCGTCGTCGACGTCGAACTCCCGGAGCGCGCCGTCGAGGTGGGTCGCGATCGCGTCGAACTCGGCGTTCGAGATTCGCATTCCCTCGTGGGCGGTGGCCATGTCGTCCCCCTCGTACGTCCCCGGACCACCGGCGACCGCGCTCAGGAACGCCGTCTGGTGCGCGCGCTGGTCCGACATGTCGACCTCCTCGAAGTGGTGTGCGACCCGGTCGTCTGCCACCACCCGATCGTAGAACTCGTCGACGACGGCACCGACGGCCTGCTGGCCGCCGAGACGGTCGTACAGCGTCCGCTCGGTCATACCGGAGGATAGCGACCCGCCGATATGTCAGTTGTGTCGCTCGACCGGTCTCCGACCGCGAACGGTCGGTGGTCGGTCGGGGCGACGGAGAAGCGCCGAGGCGGAGATTTGAACTCCGGTGTCCGAATGGACAGTAGATTTCGAATCTACCGCCTTGGCCAGGCTAGGCTACCTCGGCTCACTTTCGGGTTGGCCGGTTCCGCTGTTATGCGTTTCGATCGCCGGCGACGGTCGCCGACGGCGACGGGGACACCGCCGTTGGATGCGGTCGGTCGGCGTCGGTCCGCCGCCGGCAACGCTTTTCGGGACGGCTCGCGTGACATCGGTATGGACGTCCCCGAAGCGGCGGCGGCCTGCTCGCGCGTCGTCGACGAGGTCGGCGGAGCGGTCGTCGCCGACCGCGAGTTCCTCGACCGCGTCACGCTGGGTATCCTCGCCCGCGGACACGTGCTCTTGGAGGACGTGCCCGGCACCGGCAAGACCCTCTCGGCGCGCTCGTTCGCCACCGCCCTCGGTCTCGACTTCTCGCGGATCCAGTTCACGCCCGACCTCCTCCCGAGCGACGTCACCGGGACGAACGTCTTCGACGAGCGCGACGGCTCCTTCTCGTTTTCCCCGGGGCCGATCTTCGCGAACGTCGTGCTCGCCGACGAGATCAACCGCGCGCCGCCGAAGACGCAGGCGGCGCTCCTCGAGGCGATGGAGGAGGGACAGGTGACCGTCGACGGCGAGACGCACGCCCTCCCGGACCCATTTTACGTGATCGCGACGCAGAACCCCGTCGAGAGCGAGGGCGCGTTCCCGCTGCCGGAGGCGCAACTCGACCGGTTCGCGATCAAGACCGCCATCGGCTATCCCGACGACGACGGCGAGGTCGAACTGCTCCGGCGGCGCGCGGGCCGGCCCAGTCAGGCGCCGACGGTCGAGCGAGTGCTCGACCCCGACGCCGTCACCGATCTCCGTGCGGTGCCGGAGACGGTCCGGGTCGACGACGACCTCCTCGGATACATGGCGTCGGTTTCGCGGGCGACGCGCGCGGACCGACGCGTCGAGGTCGGAGTCTCTCCCCGCGGCACACAGCGGCTGTTCGAGACGGCCCGCGCCGCCGCGGTGGTCGCCGGCCGCGAGTTCGTCACGCCCGACGACGTGAAACGCGTCGCCGAGCCCGCGCTGGCGCACCGGCTCGTCCTGACGCCCGACGCCGCCGTCAACGACGCCGACAAGCGCGACGTGATCGCCGACGTCCTCGACCGAGTCGCCGTGCCGACGGTGGAGTCGCCGGAGGCGTGACGCGTTCGGCTCGGTCGTTCGGGCGACGGCGACGCCTCAGTCGCCGGCGCGCTCCGCCAGTAGCTCGGTCGCCGTGAGCAGCGACTCCAGCTCGACGCCGTGGTCCGCGAGCAGCTCCGCGGCCCCCTCCTCGCGATCGACGACGACGAGGACCCGGTTCACGGTCGCGCCCGCCTCGCGTAAGGCCTCGACGGCGTCGACGGCCGACTGTCCGGTCGTGGCGATGTCCTCTAACACGACGACCTCCTCGCCCGCGTCGAGTTTCCCCTCGATTCGGTTGCCGGTGCCGTACTCCTTCGCCTGCTTGCGTGCGATGACGTACGGACGGCCGAGTTCCGTCGCGGTCACGGCCACGAGCGGGACCGCGCCGAGCGCCACGCCGGCGAGCTTCGCGTCCGTATCCGCGAGCCGGTCGGCGAACGCCTCGCTGACGAGCGAGAGCGCGTCCGGGTCCGTCTCGAAGAGGTACTTGTCGACGTAGTAGTCGCTGGTGCCGCCGTGTGAGAGCTCGAACTCACCGAATCGGACGGCGTCCGCCGCCCGCAGCGCGGCGATGAGTTCGCGTCGTCGCTCGTCGTCGGTCATATCGTGTGAGGGTGCGCCGGCGAATATAAACGGGTCGGAATGGCGAGGCGGGTCCGAGGGAGCGAATCCGCCCGCGGAACCGTTCGCCGCCGCGGAAGGTACAAACCGCTGGTCGCCCAATCGAGGGGTATGTCATCAGCGCTCGCAGACGAGCCGGTCGAACCGTCCGACGAGGGAGACGAGCCCCTGACCGACGACGAGTACGCGACGTACCTCGACGAACTCGGAGACGCGTGGGAGGTCGTCGACGATCACCACCTCGAGGCCACCTACGAGTTCGACGACTTCGCGGCCGCGCTGGCGTTCACGAACGACGTCGGTGAACTCGCCGAGGAGGAGTGGCACCACCCGGACATCCACCTCTCGTGGGGGGAGGTCGGCGTCGAGATGTGGAGCCACGACATCGGCGGCCTCCACAAGTCCGACTTCGTGATGGCCGCGCGCATGGACCGGATCTACGACGAGTACGACGACTGACCCGCCGCCGGAATCGGCGACTGATCGAACGCCGGACGCGGGGACGGATCGGACCCGCGACTCCCCGTCACCGCCGCGGCTGCAACGAACGGGTTTAAACCCCTCCCGACGAAAATGGGGACAATGAGCGCGAACGTCTTCCTGGTCCCGATCGACCCGGAGAACTTCGATCGAACGGTCCGGTCCGCGGTCGACCTCACCGAGTACGACGACCGTCCGGAGCCGCTCGCGGACCTCGACGAGGCTCGTCTGTGGGCGGTCGACGACGACAGCGGCAACGGCTCGACCTTCGAGCGGATGGAGGAAGACGACCTGCTCCTGTTTTACCACGACGGCGAATACCTCGCGACCGGCCGGGTCGGAACGACCTTCGAGGACGGCGAGCGGTGGGTCAGCAGCACCTTCTGGACGGCCTTCCCGACGACGCGTGTGTACACCGTAACCGACTTCACGGCCGTCTCGGCGCCGAAGCGAGCGGTCAACGCGATCTTCGACTACTCCGCGTCGTACACCCCCGGATTCATGCGCGTCGCCGACAGTCGGGTCAACGCCGAGCTCTCCTCTATCGAGTCCGCGATCGACCACTACACCAAGCGGAAGGCGTAGCCGCTCCGACAGCCGCTTTTCCCTACTGAGACGTCCGAGCGGCTCCAGAGACCGCCTCGAAGAGCGTCGCATACGCTGATTCGTACCGCTTCGCAACGCGATCCGGATCGGTTCGTTCGTCGCCGCACAGCGCCGGTAGCGTCGCCGTCGCCAGCGGCTCGATCATCTCGGTCACCGCCCCGGTGTGCTCTTCCAGTGCCCCCTCACGCGCGCTTCCGGAGGCGACCGCTCGGGCTTTCGCGTAGCGGTCGCCGGCGTAGATCCGCACGCGACCGGGGTCGACGACGGCGACCGCGTCCGGTTCGGTCGCGCCGGCACGGGGAAGCGGGTCGGCGACGTCGGCGTACGATTCCACGACGACGGGGACGGTCGTGGCCGCGATCCGCGCGGAGAGCCGGTCGAACGCGGGGAGGTAGTCGGCGGCCATCGCGTCGTTGAGCGCGGCGAGGTCGTCGACGCGGATCGCGTCGCTGAGGGGGAGTCGATCGGTGAGCGCGTCCGGTAGGAGCCCGGCCGCGTCGGCCGCACCGTTGACGACGAACCGCGACTCGCGTCCGCCTCCGGCGGGCGTCGCGATCCGGTCACAGAGGAAGGTGCGGTCGGCGTCGCCGAGCATCCCGGTCCGGTCCGGAGTCGGGCGCCAGAGCCGGTGGAGCGGGTTGATCGATTCGGGGGTGGCCATCGGCGGCGCGTCCGATTCGGGTCCCGTCGCGAGCGGCCGGGTGCTCGCGGCCGCGAGTCGCCGCGCGTCCTTGCCGTAGAGCCGCCCCGAGTCGGTCGCGGTCCGGTAGTCGTCGTGGTCGAACCAGTAGTCGTTGCCGGCGCGGGGTTTGACGCCGACCGCGTCGCCCGTTCTCGCCGCGAGGCTCGCGACGAGGCCCGTCGAGAACGTCGTCTTGCCGGCGTCGACGCGGTCGCCGCCCGCGACGAGAACCACTGGCGGGTCGGAGGCGTCCGCGGTCACGCTTGCGTGTCGCCGTCGGCGGGCTCCTCGATCGCGTGGTCCGCGACGCCGTAGTACCCAGGTCCGTCCTCCTCGAGCGGCTCCGCGATCACCATCTCCTCGGCGTGGGTCATCACCCACGGGATCGCCCAGTCGATCAGGACGGCCTCGGTGTCCGGGTCGACCTCGGCGTCCGGGTCGAGCCCTTGCAGCAGCCGCGCGATCTCCGGGACGGTGTACATGAGGTCCGGCTCGAACAGCTCCGCCGGCTCGTAGAAGTCACAGGGGTACGTCGCGTCGAACGTCGACTTCGGTTCGGGCATGACCGGGAGTAGGGCGTCGGATCCGTAAACGCTGCCGATACGCGGGACCGACCGCTCACCCGTCGCTTCTCGCTGTCGGTCGGGACTCGAAAAAAAATTCGGGATTCGACGCGCTCGGCGCGTCCGGCGGGGTTACTCGAACAGCTCGACGGCCTGCTCGTAGCGGCTCGACGGCTCCTCCCAGTCGACGACCTCGAAGAAGTTGTCGACGAACTCGCCGCGGGCCGGACCGTAGTCGTGGTAGTAGGAGTGCTCCCAGACGTCCAGCGCGAGGATCGGGTGACCGCCCCAGATCGCTCCCTGGTCGTGCTTGTCGACCACGACGTTGCGGAGCCGGTTCGAGAACGTGTCGTACACGAGCAGCGCCCAGCCGCTCGCCGCGGAGGCCGCCGCCTCGAATTCGCCCTTCCAGGCATCGTACGAGCCGAAGTCCGCCTCGATGCGGTCGGCGAGAGCCCCTTCGGGCTCGTCGCCGCCCTCCGGAGACATGTTCTGCCAGAACAGGTCGTGGAGGATGTGACCCGACGAGTTGTGGGTCACGCTTCGGATAGCGCCGCCGGACGAGGAGAAGTCGTGTTCCTCGCGGTTGGCTTCGAGGGTTTCCTCGGCGGCGTTCCAGCCGTTCACGTAGCTCTGATGGTGCGTGTCGTGATGCCATTCGAGGACCTGCTCGGAGATGTGCGGTTCCAGCGCGTCTTTGTCGTACGGAAGCGGATCGAGTTCGTAGCTCATTGTTGTATCACCTACACCGAACATGTACCGGGAACCTGTTAAATATAATGCGTGTCGTGATACCACACGTCACCGGACGTGAGTGTTACCGGCACCGAGAACGACGGCCCGGTGGATTCGCGGTTCAGGCCGATCTGCGTTTCGGATCGGGCGATCGATTCGTGATCGTCGGGCGAGAGAGATGTAACCACGAACAGTTTCGCCGATTCTGCGACTCGCCCTCGCCTCACCCGCTGTGCATCTCGCGCTCGCTGGTTTACCTCCCGAGACCTCCCGCTCCCTGATTCAAATCCCTGCACGAAACGCGTCCGGCGCGTAGTGCGCCGGACGCTCACGGTGGGACTGGGATTTGAACCCAGGAAGCCGTGAGGCTACCTGCTTTCAAGGCAGGCGCAATGGGCCGCTCTGCCATCCCACCACGTCCCGAAGATCGGAGGCGTTCGACTAAGGAGTGTCGGTGTCGGTCGGCGCGCTCACTCAGCCTGCCGAACGACTCGCTCGTCCCCGTCTTCGACGATCACGTCCAACCCCTTCTCGTGGACGAACGCCGCGGTGTAGTCCGGGACGACCCGCTGTGCCGCGAACCGCGCGCGCAGCAGCGGGAGGGCGTCGAGCAGGTCGTCGCCATCGACCATCGACGGCGAGGGTTCGATGAACTCCACGTCGAGGTCGGCGTCCCGCCCGCGCGCCGCGAGCGTCGGCAGATTCGGTGGCTCGAACGCCCCGTCGAAGTCGATCGGCTCGGTGAACCCCGCGTAGTACGTTCGCCCCCGGGTGGAGGGGCCGAGCACGACCTCGTTCGTCCGCAGTTTCATCGCGGCCGAGTCGATGATCGTCCGCGAGAGCAGCGGCGCCTGCGGCGTCACGGCCGCGACGGAGCGCGCCCCTTCCTCGCGGAGCAGGTGTGTGACGGTGTTGCCGACGCGTGCGCCGAACGACGACCCGACCTGCCGCTCGAACCGGACCTCGCCGGTCCCCCCGAGCGTGTCCGCCACGAGCGTCCGGAGTTCGGCCTCGGGAGCGGTGTCGGTCCGGTGTTCGGCGGGGAGGTCCTCCTCGACAGGATAGTTGACGAGGAGGTCGGCGCCGGAGCGCTCGACCGCGAGGACGGCGTCACGAAACAGCGCCTCGTACAGTTCGGCGGCCTCGGCGGTCGACAGCGGCGTCGACTCCGCGAGCCCGGTCGCGACGAGCCCCTCGCGGGGCGGCTTCGCTAACACGACGACGACGGTCATACCGGAATGAGTCGGGGGAGCGTCTTCAAGTCGCCGTTTCGACGCTGGTTTCGCGCTCACATCGCGATCTGAGGCGGGCGCGACGAATCGCTATCGGGAGCGACGGCGACGAATCGCTATCGGGAGCGACGGCGATCGACTGCGTTCAGGAGAAGTCGCGCCGCATCGCGATCTCGAACCACGGGCACAGCCGGAG
>CAZNOA010000070.1:0-7686 GCA_964574565.1 uncultured Halobellus sp.
CGACCGGCTCGGTTTCGTCGCCGAGGTCGTCGCCGAACGGGTCGTCGTCCGCGGTCGGTTCCTCGTCCCCGTCGGCCCAGTCGGCCTCCCCGGAGTCGTACTCCTCTTTCAGTTCGCTGAAGCTCTTTCCGTCGTCGTTCATGTCGTCATCGTCCGCCGACTCGGTCGCGGACGCGGCGTCGGCGGAGCCGCCGTCGTCCGTCTGGTCGCCGTCCGGTTCCCCGTCGAGCTCGCCGAACTCGTCGTCCTCGTCGAAGCCGTCGTCGAGCAGGTCGTCGTCGAAGAACCCGTCGGCGTCCGCGTTCGCGACGTCTTCGTCGAGGTCCGCCTCCGGCTCCTCGTCGCCGTCGTCGTCGAAGAGGCCGAACGATCCCTCGCCGTCGCCGACGCTGTCGAACCCGCTCGAATCGTCGACGAACGGATTGATCCCGCGTGTGACCATCTCGTAGATGTCGAGTAAGTTCCTGACGTCCTCCTCGATGTCGTCGACCGCGGCGGAGATCTCCTCGTTTTCGGACCGAACGGTCGACACCGTCGAGGAGAGGGAGGCGACTTCGTTTTCGAGGTCGTCGAGACGCTTCTCCAGCTCGTCCGTACCGGCGCCGCCGCCGCCGTCGTCGAAGTCGTCGTCCCACTCGTCCATCCCGTCGAAGTCGTCGAAGCCGTCGCCGCCACCATCCATTCCGCCACCGCCCATTCCTCCCATTCCGCCGCCGAAGGGGTCGTCGTCGCCCGCACTCCCCGAATCGTCGCCGGAATCGCCGTCGTCGAGGAAGCGGTCGAGTACGCTCGCACTCACGAGCCCCAGCGTGGCGACTACCCAAACGGCCGTTGGAGCTCCCCACACCGGTAGTTCGAGGCCCATTACCACAATTGACCCGCAGAACCCACTTCAATTCACCCCTCAAAATATCAGCCGTGAGAAGGCACGCGGTGTCAGAGTTTTCGCTCGAAGCCGTCGGCCGCTCGAACGGTCAGGCGGCCGTCGGCGCGGAGCCGGACCGTCCGCCCGACGCCGTTGCCGACGTCGCTGGCGACGATCGGGATCCCGGCCGCTTCGAGACGCTCTTCGACGCGGTCCACGTTCCTGGGGCCGACCGCGTCCGTGAGATCCAACATTTCGGCGCCGCCAGCGACCCGCGCCTCCAACCGGTTCGGTGCCGCCCCCGCCTCCCGGAGCTCCGCGACGAGCGCGTCGATTCCGGTGTCGACGTACTTCCCGCGGCGAGCGGTGTGGCTGCTCCCCCCGTCGCCGGTCGGCAACATCGCGTGGAGCAGTCCGCGAACACCGGCTCGGTCGTCGGTGAGCGCAACCGCCACGCATGAGCCGAGTCCGCTCGTCGCCAGCGTCTCACCGTCCGTCGCGACGGCGAGTTCGCCGACGCCGACCCTGATCCGGCGCCGACCGGGGTCGGTCCTCGCTGCAGTGTTCGACCCGTCGTCGCTCTCGCTCGACCCGTCGCCGTGCTCATCCGACTCGGCGTCCGCTCCGTCGTCGCGGGACAACGGAGAGTGACTCACGGGTCCGAGAGTCGCGCGAGGGCCGCGGCCAGTTCGCGCTCGTCCGGGAGCGCGTACACGTCACACCGCGCTTGAACGCCTTCCGTCCGGATCGCGGCATCGATCACGAACCCGTAGTCCTGTCGTTCGCTCAGCTTGGCGACGAGCGGGCTGACCGTCGACGCCCCGATATCGTGGACGAACTCCGGTGGCGAGTGGCTGATCGACGTGCCGAGCACGTTCGCCCAGCCGTCGATGAAGCCGCTCGTCATCACGTTGCCCAGCTCGCAGAGCGCGTTCTCCGCCATGCCGCCGAGCGGCTCGTCGGGCTCGCTCGGCAGCATCGAGGCGGCGATCGCCGCCGCCGACTCCTCCTCAAACAGGATCGCGAGGTAGCCGCTCGGATCCCCTCGAAGCTCGAAGACGGTCCCCGCGTGCGGCTCGGTACCGACCTCCGCGGGAACGTCCGCGAGCGGAACGAAGCGCAACCGGCTCACGTCGACGCTCGTGTCGAGTCCGGTCATCATCGCGATGTTGTCGGCGGCGTTCGACGCCCCCTGCTTCGCCAGCGAGGCGAACGACGACAGGGAGTCGTATGGGATCGCAGTGCTCTCGGCGCCGTCGACTCCGCCGCGCGCCCCGCCTTTCGAGCCTCTCAACCCGGGCCCGGCGCCGCCGGCGCTCGCGGTCGCAGTCGGCGGGGTCTTCCCGACGATGAGGTCCTGGAACACCCCCGACTCGGGCAGCATGTAAATCGAGAAGTCGAGGTCGGTGGTCGTCGCGTCCAGCCGACTCTCGAAGAGGAACACGCCGTCGCCGTCGAGCGCGCCGTCCGGAAGGACGGCCGCGCCGTCCGCCTCGAAGTACCGCGGCGGGGTCATATCGATCGCGGTTCCGAGGTAGTTCGCCCAGCCGTCGAGGAACCCGCCGAGCGCGATGTTGCCGACCTCCGTCACCGCGCTGCGCTCCAGTCCCCGCCCGCCCGGCAACAGCGAGAGCAGCGCGTCGGCGTGGACGGCGTCGAACGCGAGGACGGCTTCACCCTCCAGTCCGCCGCGGAGTCCGACCGCCACGCCGATCGACTCGCGGCCGGCGAACGCCTCGGCGAGGTCCGCGCCGCTGGCGACGCTCGCTCCCGTCACCTCGACCGCGAGGTCGGTCCCCGTCAGCTCGGCGACGGCGCTGGCGGCCCGTTCGGCTCCGCGTTCGGCGAGTCGATTGCACGCGCCGAGGGCCCGGACGTCGACGCGCATTAGACGGCCGATCCGATGGCGTCGAGCACGTTCGGCTTCTGAAACGGCTTCGTGATGTACCCCTCGGCGCCGGCCTTGATGGCGGCTTTCATCTTCTCTTCTTGGCCCACGCTGGTACACATGATCACCGTGGCCTCGGGGTTCTCTTCCATGATCTCCGTCGTCGCCTCGATCCCGTCGCGGATCGGCATCACGATGTCCATCATCACGAGGTCCGGGCCGTGCTCCTCGTACTTGTTGACGGCCTCGACGCCGTTTTCGGCCTCGCCGACGATCTCGAACTCGCCTTCGAGGATCTCTCGGAGAAGGTTCCGCATGAACTCCGAGTCGTCCGCGATGAGCACGCGCGTAGCCATGATTACCTCGAAGACCGCTCAGCGATCACTTAACCACTCCCCCGCGGTTCTCAGCGCTGAGAACTGACCGCGAAGGCGGATCGGTCGCGGTCTGTCCGACAGACGGGCCGTCCGTCACACCCAGTGACCGAGCAGGTACGTGGCGCCGACGAGAACCGTCCCGCCGAGCGTCTCACGCGTGCCGATCCCGAACGGGAGGATCGTGGTCAGCGCGCCCGCGGGCGACCGCTCGCCGTCGTCCACGCCTTCCGAGTCGTCGAGTTCGTCCGAACCCGGACCGCCGGACTCGTCCGCGTCTTCAGCTCCGGCGCCGGGCTCGTCGGTGGTTTCGGCTTCGTCGTCGGACTCGTCGGCGTCGTCACCCTCGATCGTCGTCTTCGCGGGGTCCTCCTCGACGATCAGCGTGCCGTTCCGTTCGTCGTCATCGAGCGTGAGCGTGAACGGGTACGCTCCGGGATCGAGGCTGACGCTCACGGAATCGAACGCGACGCGACGGGTTTCGTTCGAGGCCAGCGTTACCTCCTGTGTGGCGGTGAGGTTCCCGTCGTCGACGTCAAGCGCGAGCGTGCCGTCGCCGCCGAGCCCGCCGGCGTTGCGCACGTCGACCGCGAGCGCGGAGAGGGCGTCGTCCTCGGCGACGGTGGCGTTCGCCGGCGCGTCCGCGATCGCCAGCCGGTCCGGGTTGTCGACGTCTTCAACGATCACGACTGATCGACTCTCTCTGAACGACGAGCCCTCGTACAGCTCGTAGTTCAGGTGGGTCCCTGGCGACACGTCTTCGAAGTCGGCGTCGACGGAGAAGTTCCCGTCCTCGATTTCCATGGCGGACGCCGTTCGGATCGGGTCGCCGGCGTCGTTGACGAAGTCCGCGGCCAGCTCAGTCACCGGGAGTATCGACGTCGTTCCCGTGACGGTCCCCCCGTCGGCCTCGACGAGAAGCGTACCGTCGCGGGTGACGTGGTCGTACCGAAGGAACCGCTCTCGGACGCTGAACGACGCCTCCGCGCTCACGCGGCCGTCGGACTCCTCCCAGTACGGGAACTGCTCGGGCACGCCGTCGTCGTCGGCCGACACCGGCTGGAACGCCGCGGGCGACCCGTCAGCCGCGGCGAATCGGTACTGCTCGCCCGGCGTTCCCTCCAGCGCGAACTCGACGGCGAACTCGTCGCCGGCTTCGGGCGTCCGAGTGAACGGCCCGTCCGACCCCGTGTCCAACACCAGATAGAAGCGGCCGGCGGTCGAATCGTCCTGGCCCGGTTCGACCGCCGTCGCGTCGGCCAGAATCAGGCTGACGCCGTCCGGATCGGCGGCCGACAGATCGAGCTCCGACGGCGCCGTGTTCCGGCCGGGGTTCGTCTGGCGCACTCGCAGGGAGACGCCCTCCTCGGCCTCGAGCAGTTCGGTCAGAACGGTGTGGTTGATCGCCTCCCCTGACTGAACGGCTTCCGTCGATCCCGCGAAATGCGAGAGCGCACCCCAGATGCCGGTCGACTCGAAGCCGAGAACGACCCGATCACCGGTCGTCACGGCGGTCCGGTCGAGTCCGTTCCGTTCGAGGGCGGCGAGCGACTCAGCCTCGTTTTCCCCGTCCGGACGGTCGTCGGGATCGGCGGTGGTGAACACCTCGATCTCCTCGTGGAGCGCCGGCTTCTCCAACACGAGCTCGGCCCGCGCGGCCGATTCGGCCGGCGTTATCTGGCCCGAGTCCTCCGCAATGAACGTCCCGTTGGTGATCGCGAGCCGGTATCGCTGCGGAACGACGGGGCGAGGGAGGCCGCCGGCCCCGGTCGCGCCCGAAAACTCGCTGAGGTTCTCGGCGATGACCGCTCCGTCCTCGTCGCGGAGTTCGATATCGCAGTCGACCTCCGACTTCCCACAGCTGTCGACGCTGCTCGCGTCGGTGCCGAGCGTCCGCGTGTTGATGGTGGTCTCGGAGCCGCTCAGCTTGACGACGTCGACGAACCCGACCGACTGTCCGGTGTCGGTGAGGCGGTTCCCGCCGACCAACAGGTACGCGCCGTCGTCGGCGTTGTGTCTGATGTCGACGGGGTCGCCGGCGACGCCGGTGTACACGGGTCGGGCGAAGCTCCCGGTTATCTCGGGGCGCGCCGCCGGATCCGCACCGGTCACCCCGTCCGCGCTGATGGCGTTGGTGGCTTCGGCGTCGGTCGTCGGTGTGGGGGACTCAGCCGGGAGGGCCGTCACGCCGGTCCCGGTGACCGCGACGCCGACGCCGACGACGAGGAGGCCGAAGATGACGAGGGCGATTCGAAGCGTCGAGAGACGCGGGCGAACCGCCGGACGCGTGCGACTCTCGGCGGTCGCGTCGTCGTCGGGATCCGTGGTGGTTCGATCGGGGGTAGCGGCCGTGCTGTCAGGACCGATCCTGTCGTCGGAATCGGTCGTGCCGTCGTCGAGGCGGGCGGTCGCGTCGTCGGCCGGATCGTCGGTGTGAGCGGCGGCCGAACGCCGGGAGCGACCCGAATCGTCCGGAGAGCGTGTGGATGTCATCCTTGTGTGCGTATCGAGTTGTGAACGACGGGCCGCGGAACCGGCCGGCCATGGGTTAGACGAGAGTCCACCGCTCACCGACTAAAGCGTGCCCTCCCGATTATCAGGCCGGAAAATCGAACGGGGAGCGTTCGTCGACTCCGAGACAAGACCGTGAGACGGCAGCGGGATCTGTGGGCCACCGAACCCCCGAAGAGTTAACTCCGACCGGAGTGCGATCGGTATCAGCATGCCATCGTGCCCGCGGTGTGAAGCGTCGATCGAGGACGGAGACCGGTACTGCGGTCAGTGCGGCGCCCCGCAGACGGAGGACGCGGCCGAGGAGCTCGACGAGTACGTGCAGCGACAGGCACAGCAGGTCGCGGGCGGTAGCGGTGACGCAGAGGACGCCGACAGCGCGGCCTCCCGGTTCGTTCCCACGGAAGACCTCACCGACCGCGAGCAGCTCTGGCGCCGCGGCTGTTACGTGCTCGGCTACGGAACGGTCGTCGTCGCGCTCACGCTCGTGCCGGCCGTCGGCTCCTTCCTCCTCATCCTCGGTGGGATCGCCATTCTCCCGCCGATCCGGCGGCTGACCGCGGAGCCGCTCGGGAGCCCGCTGAAACGCGAGGTGATGGCCGGTCTGTACGCGCTGCTCACGCTGATCGGCGTCCTGTTGCTCGTCCTCTTATAAGGGTCCCAGTCGCCCGATCCGGTCACTCGATCCGGAACCCGCCCGCGTCCTCCGCCGCCCGAACGAGGTCGCCGATGCTGTCGCTCGCCGAGAGTCCCTGACTCGCCGCGAACCGCTTGATCGCGACCGGCGGGAGGTCGACGGTCGTCTCGCTCGCAACGAGGAGCAGTCCGAGCGCCTCGGGCGTCGGCGAGTCCGGCCCCGCGTTCGACGCGAACCACGACACGAGCGTGTCGAACGTCGCGGTCACGTCGTTCGAGACCATCCGCTGACGGGTGGTGTCGCCGTCGGCGTGGAGCGTCGCGTCGATCCCGTAGGTGAATCCGTCGTCGTCGAACGACGTCGCCAGCCACCGGCTCACCGCCTGTCGATCGACGCCCGCGTCGGCGGGCGGGCCGGCACCCCCTCCGCGGGATGCCCCCGCAGTTTCGTGACCGACTCCGGGGCCGGCCGCGTTCGCTCGCGGGTCGCGGCCCGGCGGTCGTCGATCCCCGGGGCTCGTCGGCTCCGCGGGTGTGAACCCGGTCTCGTCGGCTGGCGCGCGGCTCGGCTGCGCCCGGCCGACGTTCGGGCGGCCGTTCGTCCCGACGACGTACCGGCTCTCCCCGATTTCGACGACGCTCTCGTCGTCGGTGAAGTCGAGTTCCTCGGGGTCGGCCGGCGGGGTGTCCGGGTCCGACGGCGGTGCGTTGCGGTCGCTCATGGCGTAGCCGTCGTCGCGCGAGAAAATAGGTGTTCCGGGCGGATCGATCCGCCGGGATGGTGGGTACGAGGCTATGCGAGGCTCGTCAGAGCCGGACCGCTTCACCGCCCTCGTTGAAGAGGTCGGGTGCGCGGAGTTCGACTGAGGTGGTCGCGCCCGAGGGCGAGACGATGTCGAGCGACGACTGGTCGCTCTGGCCGAAGGCGGCGTCAACTCCCTCGCCAAACGGCTCTTCTTCCGGGTTGAAGACGACGGTGAACCGCTCGTCGCCGCCGAGAACGGCGTTATCGACGAAGTCGCCGGAGCTGTTCTGAACGGCGAAGCGTCCCTCGCTGATGTCCGTGGCGTTGTCGGTGGCATTCAGCGTCTCCGCCTCCCCGTCAGCCGCTTCGAAGATCAGGTTCGCCTGTCCGTTCGGGCCGACAGCCTGTATCGTCGCCGAACTCAAGTCGATCTGGTCGGAGCCGGCCGCGCCGGAGACGCCGACGCGAATCTCGGAGAGCTGGTCCGTGTTGGTGTCGTTCACGATTCCGACCGTGCTCGTCACGTCGATGCGCTCGGAGACGAGGTCGGTGCTCTCTTGGCCGGTCGCTTCGGCCTGCGACTGCAGGAAGCCGGCGGTGTTTATCAGGACGCCGGCGGCGATCGCTGCCACCAGGACCATCGCGATGAACACGATGAGCGTCCCGA